>CAJBHE010000105.1 GCA_903952885.1 uncultured Burkholderiales bacterium | reverse complement strand
GGGGATATCACCGCACATCGTGTGATGGTTGCAGGCAAGGTAGAAGGCAATATTTACGCTGCAGAACGTGTGGAATTCCATAAAGACTCCATCGTTCAAGGCGATATTTCTTATGGCTCTATCGCGGTTGAGCACGGCGCTAGGTTGTTGGGCTTGGTCATTCAAAATCCCATCAGCTCAGCAGCCGCAAACAGCAATGCAGATGCAAAAAATGTGATTAGGAAAGCTCAAGAGAGCAGCAGTTGAACATGTTGAGATCAAAGTGAGCAATAAAAAAGCGCCTGAAAAGGCGCTTTTTATGTTTGTGGTGGCGGAGCAAGAGGGATTCGAACCCTCGGTGGGCTATTAACCCACACACGCTTTCCAGGCGTGCGACTTAAACCACTCATCCATCGCTCCTAAGCTATTCATTGTAGCAGTGGGCGAGTACACTTCGCCGCAATCATTTTGTCTTGCTTTCAACGCTCGGAGTCCCGCATGAAATTTCGCTTTCCCATCGTCATCATTGACGAGGATTTTCGTTCTGAAAACACCTCCGGCTTGGGCATACGCGCACTGGCCGATGCGATTGAAGGCGAGGGCTACGAGGTCATGGGCGCTACCAGCTATGGTGACTTGAGTCAGTTCGCGCAACAGCAGTCGCGTGCCAGTGCGTTCATCTTGTCAATTGACGATGAAGAGTTCACACCTGGTCCCGACCTCGATCCCGCGGTGTTGAACCTGCGTAACTTCATCGAAGAAGTGCGTCGCAAGAATGCAGATGTGCCCATTTATGTTTACGGCGAAACCAAAACTTCTCGCCACTTGCCCAACGACATCTTGCGTGAGTTGCATGGTTTTATTCACATGTTTGAAGATACGCCCGAGTTCGTGGCGCGTCACATCATCCGTGAAGCCAAAAGCTACCTTGAGGGTGTGCAGCCCCCGTTTTTCAAGGCTTTATTGGATTACGCCGAAGACGGTTCGTATTCATGGCACTGTCCAGGTCACTCAGGCGGCGTAGCATTTTTGAAGAGCCCTGTGGGTCAGATGTATCACCAGTTCTACGGTGAAAACATGTTGCGTGCTGACGTGTGTAACGCGGTGGAAGAGTTAGGCCAGCTTTTAGACCACAACGGCGCGATAGGTGAGAGCGAGCGCAATGCGGCCCGTATTTTTAATGCCGACCATTGCTTTTTCGTCACTAATGGCACAAGCACCTCCAACAAAATCGTGTGGCATCACACGGTGGCCCCCGATGACGTGGTGGTGGTGGACCGCAACTGCCACAAGTCGGTATTGCATGCCATCATCATGACGGGTGCTGTGCCTGTGTTTTTGAAGCCCACACGCAACCATTACGGCATCATTGGTCCGATTCCACAAAGCGAGTTTGAGCCTGCGGCTATTCAAGCCAAGATCAAAGCCAACCCCTTGCTCAAAGGTGTAGATGCCAAAAAGGTCAAGCCCCGTGTGTTGACACTCACTCAGTCCACTTATGACGGCGTGCTCTACAACACCGAGACTATCAAAAACATGCTCGATGGTTATGTGGCAAACCTACACTTTGATGAGGCTTGGTTGCCTCATGCCGCGTTCAATCCGTTTTACGGCACCTACCACGCCATGGGTAAGAAGCGCGAACGTCCCAAGCATTCAGTGGTGTACGCCACGCAGTCGATTCACAAATTGTTAGCTGGTATCAGCCAAGCCAGTCATGTTTTGGTGCAAGACTCACAGCAAACCAAGTTAGACCGTCATTTGTTCAACGAAGCATATTTGATGCACACCAGTACCAGCCCCCAGTACAGCATCATCGCCAGCTGCGATGTTGCAGCTGCGATGATGGAACCGCCCGGTGGCACAGCCTTGGTGGAAGAGAGCATTGCTGAAGCCCTTGATTTCCGTCGCGCCATGCGCAAGGTGGACGACGAGTATGGCAAAGACTGGTGGTTCAAGGTGTGGGGTCCCGATGAGTTGGTCGATGACGGCATTGGCCGTGCTGACAGCTGGATCATCAAAGGCAAGGGCAAGTCATCCAAATGGCATGGTTTTGGTAACTTGGCTGATGGCTTCAACATGTTGGACCCTATCAAAGCCACCATCGTTACGCCAGGTTTGGATTTGACGGGCAAGTTTGACAAGAGCGGCATCCCCGCCAGTATCGTGACCAAGTTCTTGGCTGAAAACGGCGTGATTGTGGAGAAGACTGGCTTGTACAGCTTCTTCATCATGTTCACCATCGGCATTACCAAAGGCCGTTGGAATTCGTTACTGACGGCATTGCAGCAGTTCAAGGACGACTACGACCGCAACCAACCGATGTGGCGCATCCTGCCCGAGTTTTGCCAAAAGCACCGCGCCTACGAGCGCATGGGCTTGCGTGACTTGTGCCAGCATGTGCACACGCTGTATGCCAAGTACGACATCGCACGTTTGACCACCGAGATGTACCTGAGCGACTTGACCCCCGCCATGAAGCCCAGTGACGCTTATGCACAAATCGCGCACCGCAACACCGAGCGCGTGCCTGTCGACGACTTGCTCGGCCGCATCACCACCAGCTTGGTCACACCTTACCCACCGGGCATTCCGTTGCTCATTCCTGGTGAAGTGTTCAACAAGAAGATCATCGACTACCTCAAGTTCGCCCGCGAATTCAACTTGCAGTGCCCCGGGTTCGAGACCGACATCCACGGCTTGGTGGAGGTAGATGGC
>CAJBHE010000104.1 GCA_903952885.1 uncultured Burkholderiales bacterium | reverse complement strand
GCTGCGTGTCCCCCGCTGGCTTCGCCAGCTCCTCCTTTACCTCCGCAGAGCGCTCTGCCTCCCTCTTTGCCGAGGTCGAGGAGATGGGAATGAGCGGCTGAATGCGCAAAGCCTTTTGGAGCGCTTGGCCCAACGACACCAATTCACGCGGACGCACTTGGCGCAGTGACACGCGGGCGCTGATGCGCTGCACATCGCCCGAGCCTTTGAGGGCGTCGCGCAGCACTTTGTAGCTTTGCGTGCGGTTGTCTTGCAGTGCTTCAATGGCGGCCAAGCGGTGCATGGCTTGGGTGCGGTCGCGCTCGGGCGAGAGCAGCCAGTTTTTGAGCTGGCGGCTGCCCATGCCTGTCATGCAGGTGTCGAGCAACGAGAACAAGGTGGGCGAGTCTTCGCCGCGCAGGGTTTGGGTCAGCTCAAGGTTGCGACGGGTGGTGAGAGGCAGGTCGATCAGTGCATCGTTGCGCGCCACGTAAACGCCGTGCACGTGTGTGAGGGCGCGACCTTGGGTGTGTTCGGCGTAGGCCAGCAACGCCGCGGCAGCAGCGTGGGCTTGCACCACGTCTTGTGCGTTCCATGCATTGAGTGACGCGGCTTGCAAATGCTCCAGCAACTTGCGGCCACCCAAAGCAGCATCAAACTGAAACGCGGGGCGCACTTGGGCGGGCAGACCTAGGTTGCTGCAAAAGATTTTGAGCTGTTGCTCAAACGCAGGGCTGACTTCCGCGCTGTAAATGATTTCGCTGGGGGCCACGCGGGCAATCCAGTTGGGCAGCTCGGACGTGTCGCACTCGGCCAAATGCACCAAGCCTTGGGTGACGCTGAGCCACGCCAAGCCGCAACCCGCTCGGTCGCTTTGGTAAATGGCCAACACATAGGCTTCTGTTTTGTCGCTCAGGAGCGCGCTGTCGGTCAACGTGCCGGGTGTGACCACGCGCACCACTTTGCGCTCAACGGGGCCTTTGCTCGCACCCACATCGCCCACTTGCTCGCAAATCGCCACGGATTCGCCGAGCTTGATGAGGCGTGAGAGATAGGTTTCGAGTGAGTGAAATGGCACACCGGCCATCACCACGGGCTCGCCGTTGGATTGGCCGCGTTGCGTGAGCGTGATGTCGAGCAGGCGCGTGACCTTCTCGGCGTCCGCAAAGAACAACTCATAAAAGTCGCCCATGCGGTAGAACAACAGCGTCTCGGGGTGGTCAGCTTTGAGCCCCAAGTACTGCTGCATCATGGGGGTGTGCCCAGACAAATCACGCATCGCAGTGCCTGCCAGAAAGTGTGGATCGAGTTACAGCGGCGCGTCTGGCGCTTGGCGTGACAGGCTCAAGGTCTTGGCTGCTGTGCTGGCTGCACGCTTGTCGTCAGCGCTTGCAAACTTGGAATACTTGGTTGTGAGCGGAACCAACTGCGCATAGATGCGGGGCGGGGCGGCCAAGCACTCTTCGTGCTCAAGGTAGGGGCCTTCGCCTGTGAAGTTGCTGACCAAGCCACCGGCTTCGGTGATCAGCAAGGCGCCTGCGGCCATGTCCCAAGGCTTCAAACCGAGTTCAAAGAAACCATCGCTGAAACCTGCGGCCACATAGGCCAAGTCAAGCGCAGCAGCACCTGGGCGGCGAAGGCCAGCCGTGCGCTGCATGATGTCGCCCATCAGGCTGAGGTATTTGTTGAAGTCGTCGCCGGGACGGAACGGAAAGCCTGTTGCCAGCAAACATTCTTCCAAGCGTGTGCGCTTGCTCACGCGCATGCGGCGGTCGTTCATGTACGCGCCACGGCCTTTGGTGGCGGTGAACAGGTCGTTGCGGGTGGGGTCGTAAATGACGGCTTGCTCTAACCGGCCTTGCACTTGCAAAGCAATGCTCACGCAGTAATAGGGGAAGCCGTGGATGAAGTTGGTTGTGCCATCGAGCGGGTCGATGATCCAGATGTGGTCTGCGTTGGGGTTGCCGTGTGTGCTGCCTGACTCTTCGGCCAAGATGCCGTGGTCGGGGTAGGCGGTGAGCAGGGTTTCGATGATGATACGTTCGCTGTTTTGATCTACTTCTGTCACAAAGTCGTTCACTTGCTTCTGAGAAATGCGTACAGCTTCCACGTCGAGCGCGGCGCGGTTAATGATCGCGCCTGCGGCGCGTGCGGCCTTGACAGCCACGTTGAGCATGGGGTGGATAGAAGAAGAGGACAACATAGATTGTGAGAAGAGCTGGCCTAGAGGGCCGAAAAGAAACGTCCGGCGATGCGGGCGGCGACAATAGCTTGGATTTTACGCGCTAAGACAGACTCAACCCTCATGAAAACCCGCTTCATTCTTTTAAACACCAGTCACGCCGGCAATGTGGGCTCCACAGCCCGCGCGATGAAGGTCATGGGCTTCACCGATTTGGTGCTGGTTGCGCCCCGTTGGGACAACGTGCTGCGACGCGAAGAAACCATTCAGCGTGCCAGCGGCGCACTAGACGTTCTGGCCAACGCCCGCGTGGTGGCCACCTTGGATGAAGCGATTGACGGCCTGCACCACCTGTGCGCCACTGCCATGACGCCGCGCGACTTTGGCCCGCCCACGCTTGAACCTCGTCCGCACTTTGCCGCCTTGGCTGCCGAGCACAAGCTCAGCGCCGACTTTGGTGTGGGCTTTTTGTTTGGCTCTGAGCGCTTTGGCATGCGCAACGAAGACGTCTACCGATGTCACAGCTGCATCAGTATTCCGACCGACCCACATTTTGGGTCACTGAACTTAGGCGCAGCCGTGCAGGTGCTGGCGTATGACTGGCGACAAGCCCTGGGCGGCTTTGCCGCTTTGCCTCAAAGCCATGGGGCGTCTGACCCATCGCCATCGCCTTTGGCCGATGCCCAACAGCTCGCAGGTTTGCTTGACCACTGGCAGCAGTCGCTGACAGACATTGGTTTTTTAGACCCCGAAGCGCCTAAAAAACTCATGCCGCGCTTGAACCAGTTGTTCAACCGCGCAGAGGTGACCCAAGAGGAAGTTCACATCTTGCGTGGCATTGCCAAGGCCATGTCGCAAGCATCCAACAAAGGCTCTGATGGGCAAGGATAATCAAGCCACTATGTTTTCACGCCTCAATTCTGACGTTCAGTGCATTTTGGACCGCGATCCTGCCGCGCGAAGCCGCTGGGAAGTGCTCACCTGCTACCCCGGCTTGCATGCGGTGCTGCTTCACCGCTTGGCGCACGGCTGTTGGAATCTGGGGTTCAAGTGGGTGGGTCGTTTCATCTCGCACCTTTCGCGCTGGTTCACAGGCATTGAAATTCATCCCGCCGCCAAGATTGGCGAGCGCGTGTTTTTCGACCACGCCATGGGTGTGGTGGTGGGTGAGACAGCCGAGATCGGTGACGGCTGCACGATTTACCAAGGCGTGACCTTGGGCGGCACGTCGCTCTACAAAGGTGAGAAGCGCCACCCCACCTTGGGCAAAGATGTGGTGATTGGTGCGGGAGCCAAAGTGTTGGGCGGCTTCACCGTGGGCGACGGGGCAAAAGTTGGCAGCAACGCTGTGGTGACCAAGCCTGTGCCAGCGGGTGCAACGGCGGTGGGCAACCCCGCACGCATCATCCAAGCTGAGAGCGATGCTAAGCGCGAAGAGGCCGCGTCCAAGATGGGCTTTTCAGCCTATGGCGTCACCCAAAACGACGATCCGGTGAGCCAAGCGATGCGGGGCTTGATTGACAACGCTACTTCACAAGAGCACCAAATTGCTTTGTTGTGGAAAGCTATTGAGCAGCTGTCTGGCGGCCAAGGCAAACCCGTTTGCGTGCCCACCGACGCCGCTCGACAAGAGCATTTTGAGGCGGCCCGTATCAACCAACTGTTGGATTGAGCATGCGTTTTTTGAATGTGTACCCCAAGCGAATTTGGGCAACTTTGAATCCCATTGGGGCATTTGAAGGTCATTTCACCTTTGACCTTGAACAATATGGGCTCATCACAAAGGATGTGGTGTGTGATGTCACAGTGTCTGAAGACCCTGTGATGGTGGGGCAGTGGAAGATTTGGGTGAAGCCTTTATTTGACGTGGATATGCCCCACTTTCAGAAGTTTGTGGAAACCCTGAACCACTACGTCTTTGATGTGCTTCGGTTTTCGCCCAACCGAAGTGCTTTAGGCAAAGATTTACCCTCAGTGAAAATTTTCTTTGATGGCATTTACTTTGACATGTCTGGTACTGAGCCAGTGGTTCAAAAAATTAATACTGACGCCAAGTAAATAAAAAAGCCCGCTCTCAATAGCGGGCTTTTTTGTGGGCGCGTGTTGCGTTAAAAGCGCTTCGATTTCAATGCGGTTTTAGGTCGCCAGCCCTTGCAAAATTCATCGCGCGTTTCCAGATACGGGCCACCAATCAAGTCGATGCAATAGGGCACGGCAGCAAACACGCCATCCACCACTTGCTTGCCTTCAGCGTCTTTCAAACCACCCAAGGTTTCTTGGATCGATTTGGGTTGGCCGGGTAAGTTGATGATCAGGCACTCGTCGCGAACCACCGCCACTTGGCGTGACAGGATAGCGGTGGGGACAAACTTCAAACTCACTTGCCGCATTTGCTCACCAAAGCCGGGCATTTCTTTGTGAGCCACAGACAGTGTGGCCTCAGGTGTGACATCGCGTTTGGCGGGGCCTGTGCCACCGGTGGTGAGCAGCAAGTTGCAACCCGCATCAACCAACTCAATCAGCGTTTGGCTGATGGTGGCTTGCTCGTCGGGAATGAGTCGCTCGACGAACTCAATCGGGTTGTACAAAGCATGTGCCAACCAATCGCGCAGGGCAGGCAGGCCTTTATCTTCATAGGTGCCGCTGGAGGCACGGTCGCTGATTGACACGATGCCAACCTTGATGGTGTCGCAACGGGCCTCGGGGGTTGGCAGGGTGTTGTCGGTCATGGCTTGTAAGACTCTGTGTCCTCTTCAGGTGTGTGCGCCGCGTCGTCCGCCAAATTCATTTGCTCTTTGATGAGCTGAAAAATCTCGCGGTACGAACGGCTTTGACGCGGCAACAAGCCTTTGGCAATGTCGGCCTTCGTGGTGACGTCGTCCTTGCGGGCTTGACGCACCAAGGCACGCAGCTGCTGGCTGTCGGTGCTGGGGAACTCGTTGATCCACTCTTGCAACGCCGCGTCATCATCGATCAGGCGGTCGCGCCAGCTTTCGGCCAAGTGCAGTGCCAGCGTGTCTTTGGTGCTGCCCATGCGCTGCTCATTCAGCGCGTCTTTGACGGCTTCCATCGAGTCTTCGCTGAGCTTGCGCATGAGCTTGCCAACATACTGCATTTGTCGACGCTTGCCTTCAAAGTTGGTGATGCGGCGTGCTTCGGCCAGCGCTTCGCGCAACTGGTCGGTGATGTGGCCTTGGGTGTTCAGTCGCTCCATCAGCTCGGTTCGCAGGGTCAGCAGGTCGACGCCTAAGTCTTGGCGGTCATCGCTGTCTTTTTTGCGATCGGTGCGGCTCAGGCCGTCTGTGCCTTTGAGTTCGGCTTTGAGCTCGAGGTCGAGTTCGCTGCCTTCGGCCACGAATTGGCCGCGGACAAAGTAACCTTTTTTGGGTTTACGTGACATAAATAGGGGCGCCTTGTATCAGCCAAGTATCATAGCCTCCGATATGACCAAAGCCTTCAAAACTCAAGCCCCATCCCACCAACCCGAGCAAGGTTTCAGCTACAGCCGCGAACACTTCGCCTCGCTTGTGGATGCCGCTTTGAAGTACGCGAAAAAGTTAGGGGCTACCGATGCAGGGGCCGATGCGTCTGAGGGTTGCGGCTTGAGCGTGTCGGTGCGCAAAGGCGAGCTAGAAAACGTGGAACGCAACCGCGATAAATCTCTGGGCGTGACGGTGTATGTAGGCCGCCGTCGTGGCAACGCGAGCACATCAGACTTTTCGCAAGACGCCATTGAGCGCACCGTGCAAGCGGCTTTCGATATTGCCCGCTTCACCGCTGAAGACCCTTTTGCTGGGTTGCCTGACGAAAAAGACATTGCCACCCACCACCCCGATTTGGACTTGTTCCACCCATGGCCCATCACCAGCGCTGACGCAGCCACCATTGCCTTGCGTTGCGAAGCGGCGGCCATGCAAACCGACAAGCGCATCACCAACAGCGAAGGCGCAGCGGTGTCGGCGCAGCAAAGCCATTTTTTCAGCGCCCACACCCACGGTTTTCGTGGCGGCTACGCCAGCTCGCGTCACACCATTTCGGTGGCTCCCATTGCCGGCAAAGGTGACGGCATGCAGCGCGACGCGTGGTACAGCTCCATGCGCGATGCCAACGAATTGGCCTCACCCGAAGCAGTGGGCCGCTACGCCGCCGAACGCGCCTTGAGCCGTTTGAAGTCGCGCAAGATTGCGACTGTGGAATGCCCCGTGTTGTTTGAAGCACCTGTGGCCGCCGGCTTGTTGGGAAGCTTTGTGCAGGCTGTGAGCGGCGGTGCGCTGTACCGCAAAAGCACTTTCTTGCTTGACTCGCTGGGTACCACCGTGTTCCCCAAGCACATCGACATCTCAGAAGATCCATTTGTCATGCGCGGCAAAGGCAGCTCGCCATTTGACGACGAAGGCGTGACCGTCCGCGCACGTCGCGTGGTGGAAGCTGGCCGCGTGGAAGGCTATTTCCTCAGCAGCTACACCGCCCGCAAACTGGGCATGCCCACCACGGGCAACTCGGGTGGCTCGCACAACCTGGCCATGACCTCACGCCTCACGCAAAGCGCAGATGACCTTGACGCCATGCTGAAAAAACTAGGTACGGGTTTGTTTGTGATCGAGCTGATGGGCCAAGGCGTGAACTACGTGACGGGTGACTATTCACGCGGCGCCAGTGGCTTTTGGGTGGAGAACGGGCGCATTGCCTATCCTGTGCAAGAGATCACCATCGCGGGCAATATGAAAGACATGTTCCAAGGCATTGAAGCTATTGGTTCAGATACTTTCACGATGGGGGCTAAGGCGATTGGTTCTGTGCTGATTAACCGCATGAAGGTGGCGGGTAGCTAAGCTTCTTTGCTCGTTGCGTTTTGGTTTTGTAGTTTTCGGGCGGCGCGAATGCGGTGTGGCGTGACTGCCCGTAGCGACATTCTGAGCGCAGCGAAGAGGAGCCTAGGGTTGTGGGGCCTAGCCTCGTCAACAGTAAGAACAGGGGAGTTCTTCCCCCTCAGCCACAAAAGTTAGCCAAAGGCTATCAAACCTTAGCCCGCCAACGCCGCCTTAACAGCAGCAGATACCAGTCCCATATCCGCCTTGCCAGCCAACTGCGCCTTCACCGCACCCATGACCTTGCCCATGTCGCCAGCACCTGTTGCGCCCACTTCAGTCACGATGGCTTTCACGGCAGCGGTGATTTCTTCGGGGCTCAAACGCTGAGGCAAATACAACTCCAGCACTTTCATCTCGGCGCTTTCGATATCAGCCAAGTCTTGGCGCTGTGCGGTCATGTAGGCCGCCACCGAGTCTTTGCGTTGCTTGATGAGTTTGTCCACGATGGCAATCACCATGGCGTCGTCCAACTCCACGCGCTCGTCGACTTCTTTTTGCTTCATCGCGGCTTGCAACAAGCGAATGGTCCCTAGGCGCACGCTGTCTTTGGCGCGCATGGCGGTTTTCATGTCTTCTGTGATCTGTGCTTTGAGGCTCATGGTGTGCTCCTAGTAGGGAAAAAATGATTCGAAAAAAAAGCCCGCTGAGGCGTCCCTAGCGAGCTTTTTTGGGGCAGAGGCTGATTAGTACAGCTTCTTGGGCAACTGCATGCTGCGGATGCGCTTGTAGTTGCGTTTCACGGCTGCTGCTTTTTTGCGTTTACGTTCAGCGGTTGGCTTCTCGTAGAACTCGCGAGCGCGCAAGTCGGTCAACAGACCCAATTTTTCAATGGTGCGCTTGAAGCGACGCAGAGCGACGTCAAACGGTTCGTTCTCTTTTACACGGATGGTGGTCATTACCAAAAATTCCAATTATTTGCAGTCAGAGGGTGCCTAGGAAGATCGAGCCTGAGCGCCGTGCCTGCGGTGTTCCCCAACATTAAGTTGATCAGGCCGTTGGGGGTTTGCCAGCAAAGAGCGGAATTATAGCGACTAAACCGCCGGTTTCAAAGCTGTGCCCAAAGCTTTTGCGCAGGCATGGGCGCTGGCCCAGGCCCATTGGAAGTTGTAGCCGCCCAACCAGCCGGTGATGTCCACCACTTCGCCGATGAAATACAGGCCTGGCTGCTTGGATTCCATGGTTTGCTGCGACAAATCGCGGGTATCGACGCCGCCCACGGTGACTTCGGCTTTTTTGTAGCCCTCGGTGCCTGTGGGGGTGAGGGGCCAAGCGCTCAGGCGTTGGGCCAAGTGGTTCAGGGCTTTGTCGCTGGCCTCGATCACGGGCCGCTGCCAAGCGGTGTCTTGGCTGGCCCACGTGTCGGCCAATCGCGAAGGGACCCACGAGTTCAGCTCATTGGCGATGAGCTTTTTGGACTGTTGCTTGGCGGTCATCAGCATTTCTTGAAGATCAACCTCGGGTGCGAGGTTGATGCGCAAATCTGTGCCTGCTTGCCAATAGCTGGAGATTTGTAGCACGCCCGGGCCCGACAAGCCGCGGTGCGTGAAGAGCAAATCTTCGTCAAAGCTTTGCAGAGTTTTCTTCGCCCCTGTTTCGATGCGAACCGGCAACGACAGGCCTGAGAGCTGCGCATAAGGCTGCCACGCTTTCTCGTCAAACGTGAGCGGCACAAGGCCTGGTCTAGGCTCGACCATGCGCAGGTTGAATTGCTTGGCCAATCGATAGCCGATGTCGGTCGCGCCAATTTTGGGGATGGACAAGCCGCCGGTGGCCACCACCACAGCCGCTGCGTGCACCGTGCCTTGGCTGGTGTCGACTTCGTAGCGTTGCGCTCTTGGCGCGGCGTCTGAGTAACGAATGGCTTTGAGGCTGCAGGGCTGCCAGCGGGTCACGCTGCCGCCATTGGCTGATCCGTGGCATTCAGCCATCAGCATTTGAATCAGGTCATCGGCGGAGCGGTCACAAAACAGCTGGCCTTTGTGCTTTTCGTGAAACGGGATGTTGTGTTTTTGCATGAGCGCCACAAAGTCTTGCGGCGTGTAGCGAGACAGGGCGCTGCGGCAAAACTGCGGGTTGTCGCCCAAAAAGTGTTTGTGCGGGGTGCGCACATCGAGCTCACGGTTGGTGAAATTGCTACGGCCACCGCCTGAGATGCGAATTTTTTCGGCCACCTTCTCGCTGTGGTCGAGCACCAGCACTTGCAAACCTTGTTGCGCAGCTATGCCTGCACAAAACAAACCGGCTGCACCAGCGCCCACTATCACCACGTCAAAAATTTTCATACTACGAGTTTAGTGATGCTGCGCCTAGGCGCTGAGCACTTAGCCTGCAGAGGCTAGTAAATCTGTGGTGCCTTGCATGGCTAGAAGGCCTTTGAACACATCACCCACCACGATGACCGATGGGCTGGCGAGCTCTTCACGAACGATGGTGTCGTGCAGTTGCTGCAACTCGCACACCACATGGCGCTGCGTGGGCAGGCTGACTTGGTGAATCACAGCCACAGGGGTGTTGGTGCGCATGCTGTGTAGCAGCGCCTCTTGCAGATGGGCTGCACCGCTCACGCCCATGTAGATCACCAGCGTGAGTTTGGCTTGCACGGCGGTGTGGCCCAGTGTCGACCAATCCACGCCGTCGGCCGCACCATGCTTGGCGTGACCGGTGATGAACAACACGCCGTGCGCGTGTTCGCGGTGGGTGAGGGGAATGCCCAGCGAAGTCGCGCCAGCCAAGCCTGAGGTGATGCCGTTGATCACGGTGACGGCAATGCCTTGGGCTTTCAGGTGTTCCACCTCTTCACCACCCCGGCCAAAGATGAATGGGTCGCCGCCTTTGAGGCGCACCACGGTTTCGCCTGCCAGCGCTTCTTGCGCCATGAGTTTTTCGATGAAGGTTTGTGGGGTGGATTTGCAGCCGCCGCGTTTGCCCACATGGATGATGCGTGCTGTGGGTGCAGCGTGTGCGGTGATGGCGTCGCTCACCAAGTCGTCGACCAACAACACGGTGGCCGAGGCAATGGCTTTGACGGCTTTCAGTGTCAGCAGTTCGGGGTCGCCAGGGCCTGCTCCGACCAGCGTGACATGAGGTTGAGGTGTGTGAGTCATGTTCAGAGGCTCAAAGCTTTCAACACAGCTTGCACTTGCGCAGCCAAAGGTGAAGGGACTGGCAATTCGCCCTTGAGTACGGCTTGTGTGAAGTTGGCGGTGGTGGCGGCATCGATGTCGGTGGGTAGCTCGGGCAGTTTGATGAGCGAGCCCGCTTGGGTCTCCACCAAGGGCGTGCGCTTACCCCGGACAAAGGCGACCATTTGTGGCGTGCGGCGGGCGTCAGCCACCACTTCACCTTCGGTGCCTCGCAAGAGCAAGGCGCGTGCACCAGTCAACTCAAACGTGGCAGCCATTGAGACGGCATATTCGGGGTGGGTGTAGCTGCTGACCAGCAGGGCGTCAGCTGCTGTGGTGGGGTTCATCAGCTTGACCAAGCTGTGGGCGGGGTTGCGCAGGCCCACCACGCGGCGCACGTCTAGTAAGCGTTTCAGGCCAGGGCACAGCAACTCGGTGGGCGCAAACACCACTTCGCCTGCTTGCACGCCACGCGCTGTGGTCAAGGCTCGTATGCCCATGGCGCTGAGCACGTCTTGGCTGGTGACGCGGGTGGATTCAGTGGCCGTGCCGTGCATCACCACCGCCAGACCTTCGCGGGCCAGCAGGTAGGCCAGCAGCGGCGTGAGCACGGGCAGCTTGCGTGCGCCGTTGTAGCTGGGCAGCACCACGACTGGGCTGGAGGCGTTGATGGTTTGCAGGCGTGCGTGCACGGCGTCTAAAAATCCCGCCATTTCTTGGTCGGTTTCGCCCTTGATCCGCATGGCGATGCAAAAAGCGCCCAGCTCTAAGTCGCTCACATGACCATCTAAGATTTGGCCCATCAGGTCGGCTGCTTTGGCGCGATCTAACGCACGGGCGCCATCTCGTCCGCGTCCGATGTCTTTGATGTAGTGGCTGATGCTCATGCTGCGATTGTCTCGCAGGCTTGATAACTTATGGTTATACGGCTAATTGCTTAAGTTTGAAACATTTTCGCGCTCAGGCCAGTTGGTCTAGCAAGAGCCCATGTAGTTTGTCGGTCTGGTGCAAGTCAGATGGCATGTGTTTGTAGGTGATCTTTCGTATGATTTCACCCGAGGTTTTGTCAGTCATGACGATGTTGAGCGACTTGGCGACCGAGTCATACGCAAACGACAACGCCAAACTGTCAGCCTTGAAGTTGAATTCAGGTGCGGGCTTGGGTTCGGGAGCCTTGGGTGTGGTTACAGTTGAAGCCACGAGCGTTTGGAGTTTGTTTGCTTTCACGTCATTCACTGCATCTTCCTGATGCACGATGGCGTTCGGTGGCAGTGAGAGGGCGGATGGCATACAAGTCTTTCTAGAATTTTGAGTCATCTCTTAATCGGCACGAAAGCAAATAAGCTGAATGACAACACGGCCATCCGTCTATCGATGACGTAGATGTCATTTTGTGTTTGTGCAATGTGGCACTTCGCCCTTGAAAATAAAGCTACAAAAACCACAAAGGCAGGCTAAATTGAAGATTTTGTTAATTGAGGATGAATACAAAATTGCCGAGTTTGTGATCAAAGGCTTAAATGCTGCGGGCTATGCCGTCACGCATCTTGACGATGGCGAAAAGGGCTTGGCCTCGATTCTTGAGGGTGAGCACGATGTGGCGATCTTGGATTTGATGTTGCCCAAGCTGAACGGCTTTGACGTATTGCAGCAAGCCAAAGCAGCTGAAAGCGCGATGCCCATCATTATTCTCAGTGCCAAAGTGGATTTACCCGATCGCCTGAAGGGATTTGAGATGGGGGCGGATGACTATTTGCCCAAACCCTTTTTTGTCGAAGAGTTGTTAGCCCGAATCAAAATTTTGTCAAAGCGCTACAAGTCCGAGCAAGTCAAGGAGCTGAAGGCTGGTTATCTGACTCTGGATGTGGTCACCCATCAGGCTCAATGGTTTGATGTGTCCGCTTTGCTCAGTCAGCGCGAATTCAGTCTATTGGCCTTTTTGATGCGTTCGCCCGGCAGCATTTATTCAAGGCAACAAATTCTCAAACATGTTTGGGATATCAGCTTTGACCCCGAAACCAATATGGTGGATGTGTGTGTGCGACGCATCAAACGAAAGCTCGACAGAAGTCAAAGCGGCCATCCTTCCCCCATTGAGTCTGTGCGTGGTGTGGGTTATAGGCTTCGGATGGAGGTTTGATCCATGTTTCGTTCCTACAAGTTTCGAATTTTCATGCTGATGTTGTTTGCCACCTCAGGCATCATTTTTTCGAATCGCATGATTGGTCAATTTTTTTTAACAAAGCAGTTGCAAGATGCCATTCACTTGGACATGGGGCGAGCTTTGGAGGTGTGCTCAGAAAAATCTACAGATAGACAGTCGTTTTTGACATGTTTCAAAATGACAGATCAAGGTAGCGTCATCAGCAATGCTTCAGATTTTTATGTGCTCTGCCAACCATCCGCCTCGACTTGTCCGGGCTCGTTTGGCCCAGATGTTCCCAACTTTCAAATGAAAGAAGCCGATGCCGCCATGCATTATTGGCGAGGCCGCTTCCATGACGAGGAATGGATGGCCGTAAGACGTGCGGGCCAGGTCAATGGTTTACAAGTGTGGATCAAGAGCAGCGATGCCGACATCATTCGCCAGAAGCTTTGGGCGCTGCGAGATCAGAATTTATGGCGAGTCGCACCGAGCGTCATTTTGTTTTTGATGATTTTGACTTGGGTAGCGGTCAAAATCATCATGCGCCCGATCAAGACCCTTGAGCAATCGATTGCAAACTTGAATGCGAACAACCTAGGACAAGAAATTGAATTGAAGTCTCCTTACCGAGAGTTTGAAAGTTTGGTGAATGTCTATAAAAGTTTGCTTTCACGATTGAATGAAAGTTTCACCAACGCACGCAGATTTGCTTCAGACGCCTCACACGAGTTACGCACACCCTTGACTATTTTGCGCGGTAACACTGAGCAATTGATTGCCGAGTTGCCAATTGGATCTGAGCTGCAGGTGCGCGTGCGAGATATCGGTGATGAGGTAGAGCGGCTGATCGACATCACCGAAAAGCTTTTGCTCCTCTCACGTGCGGATGCCAACAGCTTAGGACAAACCTTCACCGATGTTGACCTTAGTCAACTGCTCACGCAATTCATCAAGCCAGACGATGAAGAAGAACTGCCGCTTTTCACCCTCAATCAACAGATTGAGCCCGGTCTGTTTTGGCATTGCGACCAAACCTTGGTCGTACAGTTGATCCACAACTTGTTTGAAAATGCTCAGAAATACAACATGGCGCGGGGTTGGATCCGTGTC
>CAJBHE010000103.1 GCA_903952885.1 uncultured Burkholderiales bacterium | reverse complement strand
CATTCAAGCACCCATGATCGTGGAAGAGGCTGTTGGCCGTCGCGGCTTTAAGAAGGTTGCGATTCTTGCTGACTCCACCAACTACGGCCAATTGGGTCGTGATGACTTGGAAAAAGCTTTGGCAGCCAAAGGCGTGAAAGCTGTTGCGGTTGAGAAGTTCAACGTGAAAGACGTGGACATGACCGCTCAGTTGCTTAAAGCCAAAGAAGCTGGTGCTGAAGTCATCTTGACTTACGCGATTGGCCCAGAGTTGGCACAAATCGCCAACGGCATGACCAAGCTGGGTTGGAAAGTTCCCATGGTCGGTAGCTGGACATTGTCAATGGCCAACTTCATCGACAACGCAGGCCCTGGTGGTGAAGGTGCGCGCATGCCACAAACCTTCATTCAAGAACCCAACACCATGAAGCGCAAAGCCTTCATCGACAGCTATTTGAAGACTTTCAAGCCAAAGAACAACCGCATCGACTCTCCAGTGTCAGCGGCTCAAGGCTATGACTCGGTGTACTTGTTGACTGCTGCGATCAAGCAAGCTGGCACGACTGAAGGCCCTAAGGTTCGTGAAGCCTTGGAAAACCTGCAAGCCAAAGTGGAAGGCGTTGTGACAACTTACGACAAGCCATTCACACACGACGACCACGAAGCCATCACTGCCAACATTCCTGTGTTCGGTGAAGTCAAGGGCAGCAAAGTGGTTTACGCCTACGCAGAAGATGCCAAAAAAGGTTCTGACATCCGTCAGAAAGCCGCCAAGCAGCCTGCCAAGAAGTAATTATTTTTAGAAACCCAAGCACCGCACTTGCTGCATAGGCAAGTGCGGTGCTTTTTAATCAAGAGCGCATATATGGAAATTCTGCTGCAACTTATTTATAGTGGCGTCGCGCTGGGCATGATTTACGCGGTCATCGCGTTTGGCTACCAGTTAACGTTTGCCACCTCTGACACCTTGAACTTCGGTCAAGGCGAGGCTTTGATGTTGGGCGCCTTGGTGGGCCTGACGTTGGTCGACACCTTGGGCGTCAATTATTGGTTGGCATTGCCTGTGGTCGGGGCCTTTGGTCTGCTGCAAGGTGCATTGGTTGAACGCATTGGCGTGCGACCTGCCATCAAAATCAAGAGCGAGTTTGGCTGGATCATGTCCACCATCGCCTTGGGCATTATTTTTAAAAACGTGGCCGAAAACATTTGGGGCCGCGACGATTTGAAATTCCCTTCACCTCTGCCAGAAGCACCCATGAAAGTCTTGGGTGCCAACGTGCTGCCCATGGAATTGTTGGTGATTGCTGGCGCGGTGTTGATGATGTTGGCCGTTGAGTTTTTCAACCGCAAAACCATTTACGGCAAAGCTGTGGTGGCCACGTTCAACGACCGTGACGCAGCCAAGTTGATGGGCATCAACACGGGTTTGGTCATCACGTTCTCGTACGCTTTGTCATCACTCACCGCATCGTTTGCGGGTGTGTTGATTGCACCGCTCACATTGACTGGTGCCACCATGGGCGCGGTATTGGGCCTGAAGGCTTTTGCGGTCGCCATCATTGGTGGCTTGACCAGCGGCATGGGCATCATCGTCGGCGGCATCATTTTGGGTGTGGCCGAAACAACAACTGGTTTTTACATTTCCACCGGCTACAAAGACGTGCCCGGCTTGGTCTTGTTGCTCTTGGTCTTGGCAGTCAAACCTGCGGGACTGTTTGGTAAATCTGCGATCAAGAAGGTCTAAACATGAATCGCAAATATCTCATCGCTTCTATTTTGGGCTTCGTGCTGTTGGCCCTCGTGCCAATCTTCACGCACAACCCGTATTACATCCACTTGGTCGAAACCATCATGATCTACGCGATCTTGTTGTTTGGTTTGGACATCGTGGTGGGCTACACCGGTCAAGTGTCATTGGGCCACGCCGGTTTGTTTGGCATTGGTGCTTACACCGCCGGTGTGCTATTCATGAAATTGGGCGCGCCATTTTGGGTTATCGTGCCGGCCAGTATTGCTGTCACCGCCGTGTTTGGCGCTTTACTAGCCTTGCCTGCGTTGCGAGTGTCTGGCCCGTACTTGGCGATGGTCACCATGGCTTTTGGCACCATCATCCAAATCTTGATCAACGAAATGACCTTCCTCACCGAAGGCCCCATGGGTTTGAAAATTCCAAAGCCCACAGTGGCGGGATTTAAGTTTGACGAACAGACTTTCTACTGGGTGGTCACCGCTTTGTTGGCTTTGTCACTGCTTGTGGTGCACCGCGTGTTGCGTTCGCAACTCGGCCGTGCGTTTGAAGCGTTGCGTGGCAGTCCCGTGGCGTCTGACTGCATGGGCGTGTCGGTCTACAAATACAAGGTCTATGCCTTCGTGATCAGCGCCGGCTTTGCTGGCTTGGCTGGCTGCCTGTATGCCTACTCAGAGCAATACATTTCGCCCAACACCTACAACAACGAACTCACTGTGATGTTCTTGTTAGCCGTCATCATGGGCGGCCGCAAAACGCGCATTGGCTCCATGTTGGGTGCCACCATCATCGTGTTGCTGCCTAAGCTGCTCGATGACTTGGAAATGTTCCGCATGGTTGCCAGCGTGTTGGCTGTGTTGATGTTGATCGGCGCCATCATTGGCGTGGCTCGCAAAATCACCACGCCACAAACCATGGCTGTGCCAGTGGTAGGCACAGCTGCATTGGCTGCGTTTGCCTTCTGGCTCGACAGCATCACCGACTGGCGTTTGTCCATCTTCGGTTTGATGATTTTGTTCGTGGTGTATTACCTCCAAGACGGCATTGTTGGTTTTGTGCGCAGCCTGTGGGCTCACCGCAAAAACGCGACGGTGCAACATGTCGAACACGTCACCACCAGTGGCGATCCCATCATTCGCGCAGTCAAGCATGGCGGCGAAGACCTGTTGGTGGCTAAACAAGTGCTCATGCAGTTTGGTGGCTTGAAGGCCATCAACCAAGTGGATCTGCGCATCAAGCGCGGCACCATCCATGGTTTGATTGGCCCCAACGGCTCTGGCAAGAGCACGATGATGAACGTGCTGACAGGCATCTACGTGCCAACAGCTGGCAGCATCGAGTTTGAAGGCACGTCGGTCGTGGGTCGCACCTCGTCAGACATCGCGTTGTCTGGCATTGCGCGTACCTTCCAAAACGTGCAGTTGTTTGGCGAGATGACCGCCTTGCAAAACGTGTTGGTTGGTTTGCACCATACCTTCCACAGCAACTTTGTGGACGTGGCCTTCAACTCCTCACGCTATGTGGGCGAAGACACAGCCGCCAACGAGCGCGCCATGGGCTTGCTCAACTTTGTGGGCTTGTCTGAACTGGCTGATGAACAAGCGCGTAACTTGCCATACGGCAAACAACGTTTGCTCGAAATCGCCCGCGCCTTGGCACTGGACCCACAGCTCTTGTTGTTGGACGAGCCAGCGGCTGGCCTGACAGCGCCCGACATCAAAGAGCTGATCCAAATCATCCGCAAGATCCGCGACCACGGCATCACCGTGATCTTGATCGAGCACCACATGGACGTGGTGATGGGGGTTTGCGACAGGGTCTCGGTCCTCGACTTTGGTCAAAAGATTGCCGAAGGTTTGCCCGCAGAAGTGCAGGCTGACGAGAAGGTGATTGAAGCCTACCTCGGCGGCACAGCGGCTTAAGCGCACACGGAGAATTAGAGATGTTGACGATTAAAAACCTCGAAGCCGGTTACGGCAAAGTCCACGTGCTGCACGGCATTTCTTTGGAAGTGCCCAAAGGCAAAGTGGTGACCCTGATTGGCTCTAACGGTGCTGGCAAAACCACCACCATGCGCGCCATCAGCGGCATGATTGCGCCCACTGCGGGCGAGATCACCTTAAACGGCGAACGCATTGATGGCATGGAGTCTTTCTCCATCGCCAAGCGTGGCTTGGCTCACTCGCCCGAAGGCCGCCGCGTGTTTGCCACCATGACGGTGACAGACAACCTCACCTTGGGTGCATTCCCTCGCTTGACCGGCAGCCGCCCCAAAGGCGATGTGGCAGGCGACCTAGACCGCGCAATGGACTTGTTCCCCCGCCTCAAAGAGCGCCGCAACCAATTGGCTGGCACTTTGTCGGGTGGTGAGCAACAAATGTTGGCCATGGCCCGCGCTGTGATGCTCAACCCTGAAGTGGTGTTGCTTG
>CAJBHE010000102.1 GCA_903952885.1 uncultured Burkholderiales bacterium | reverse complement strand
GTCGACCACCTGTGTGGCAGCTTGCCCCATCTCACCCGCCCAACGCATCAATGCATTGCCGCCTAAGGAGATTCCTACCGCGTACAAAGGGCCACGATGTTGCTCTCGAAGGCGGCTCAGCATCCATCCGATTTCTTCGAAATCGCCGGAGTGGTAGGCGCGTGGTGCCCAATTGATTTCACCGCTGCAGCCACGAAAATGCGGAACTGCCATCTGCCAAGCACGCTTGTGTGTTTCTTGTGCAAAGGCTTGCGCGTAATGGCTGGCGGATGAACCCTCTAAGCCATGAAACAAGGCCAGCAAGGGCGTATCTTTCGATAAGCTGTCGTCACCGCTTCGCCAATCGACATCAATAAAGTCGCCATCAGGCGTGTTCCAACGTTGACGCGTCCATGTGGGCACTGACCCTGCGTTGCGACGCGCCAGTTTGGCTGCATAAATCGTTTGTACATTGCCACCTGGCAACCACCAGGGCGCTTGGTAATTCCAAATCAATGCAAAACCTGCGGCGCTTGGTGTGCTTCAGCGTGCGTAGGAGCTGTTCCTGGGCTGGCATGGTGTGCGACCATGCGCCAGCCTTGTGCAGTTCTTTGGTAGACATTGGTGGCAACGACCACTGCTTCTTGCGTGCCGTCTGTGGTGAGCAAGGCGATACGCTCAATCACATTGTGCATAGCGCTGGTAAGTGACTCTACTTTGCAAATGTGTTCCGGCCGCGCGGCGATCGTTCCGTTTTCAAACATGGCCTCGAACGCGGCACGAATGCTCGCACCGCCCACCAAGCGAGGACCGCCTGGATGCACGCACACGATATCGTCTTCGTCCGCCCAACAACCCATTAGTTTTTCGATGTCCCCTGTTTGGAGGGCTTCGTAAAACTTGGCTTCAATGGCGTCCGCTGTACCACCTACGGTGGCTGCTTCTAGTTTGGCTTTTGGCATGGTGAGAATTGTCCATTGAATTGGTGCAATAAAAAAGCCCCGGCCATTCAGCGGGGGCTTTTAAATGCTGACGCGCACAGCAATTACTTGTGAGCGCGGTAGCGGCGCAATGCCGACAACTCAGCTGCCAAAATGTGCAGCTCTGAACGAGCGCGAGCCAAATCTACATCTGTTTTTGCATTCTTCACAGCTTCTTCAGCTGCGAGTTTGGCTGCGTTTGCTTTTTCTTCGTCCATGTCTTTGCCGCGTACAGCTGTGTCAGACATGACGGTGACGCAGTCGGGTTGCACTTCAAGAATGCCACCTGCCACGAAAACAAACTCTTCACCACCATCAGCCGTGTGAATGCGCACCGAACCGGGACGGATGCGTGAAATCAGCGGCGTATGGCGCGGATAAATACCGAGCTCGCCCGCCTCGCCTGGCAAAGCCACAAAAGTGGCTTCCCCTGAGAAGATCAACTCTTCTGCGCTGACGACATCTACGTGGATGGTACTCATAGGATCTCTCAGATCTTCTTAGCTTTTTCGAACGCTTCGTCGATGGTACCGACCATGTAGAAGGCTTGTTCTGGCAAGTGGTCACACTCGCCGTTCACAATCATCTTGAAGCCACGGATGGTTTCAGCCAAGGTCACGTATTTACCGGGCGAGCCAGTGAACACTTCAGCAACGTGGAAAGGCTGAGACAGGAAACGTTGAATCTTACGAGCGCGGGCCACAGCCAGCTTGTCGTCAGGAGCCAATTCGTCCATGCCCAAAATCGCGATGATGTCACGCAATTCTTTGTAGCGTTGTAAAGTGCCTTGCACTGCGCGCGCTGTTGCATAGTGCTCTTCGCCCACAACCAATGGGTCCAACTGACGGCTTGTAGAGTCCAATGGATCCACAGCTGGGTAGATACCGAGTGAGGCGATGTCACGAGACAACACAACGGTGGAGTCCAAGTGAGCAAAGGTTGTTGCAGGTGATGGGTCGGTCAAGTCATCGGCTGGCACGTAAACGGCTTGGATGGAGGTGATAGAACCCACTTTGGTAGAGGTAATGCGCTCTTGCAAACGACCCATTTCTTCGGCCAATGTAGGTTGGTAACCCACAGCAGAAGGCATACGACCCAACAAGGCTGACACTTCGGTTCCGGCCAAGGTGTAGCGATAGATGTTGTCCACGAAGAACAGCACATCTTGCCTTCGTCACGGAATGATTCCGCGATGGTCAAACCTGTCAGCGCAACGCGCAAACGGTTGCCTGGGGGCTCATTCATCTGACCGTAAACCATGGCCACTTTAGACTCGTTCAAGTCTTTCAAGTTCACCACACCTGAATCGGCCATCTCGTGATAGAAATCGTTACCTTCACGGGTACGCTCACCCACACCAGCAAACACGGACAAGCCGCTGTGTGCTTTAGCGATGTTGTTGATGAGTTCCATCATGTTCACGGTCTTGCCCACACCGGCGCCACCGAACAAACCGACCTTACCGCCTTTGGCGAATGGACAGACCAAGTCGATCACCTTGATGCCGGTCTCGAGCAATTCTTGCGAAGGGCTGAGTTCGTCATAGGCGGGGGCCTTGCGGTGAATCGTGGCTGTTTGAGTTTGGTCAACAGGACCACGTTCGTCAATGGGGTTACCCAAGACGTCCATGATGCGGCCGAGTGTTGCTTTGCCCACTGGCACGGTGATACCTGCGCCAGTGTTAGTCACCATC
>CAJBHE010000101.1 GCA_903952885.1 uncultured Burkholderiales bacterium | reverse complement strand
CGTACAAAAAATTCAAACAGGGGGTTGGCCGCTATGCCAGAAGAAGGCTCGACCCTCAGCACTTCGCGTGCGCCCAGCTTGCAGGTTAGCAAGCGGATGACGTTGCGCGGCACCATTTTGCCCAGCAGGTCTTGCAGGTAGCCCGTGTCCATGGGGTGCTGCACCAGCAGGCGCACTTTCACCACATCGCCTGCAACGATGCGCTCGGGCCATTGCATGCGCGCTAGGTTCATGAGGCATCCACACAGGCTGATTCGGTCACGATGATGTCGGCCTGCGCATACCGAAACTCACCACTCGACAAACGCGCCAACGCCACCACAGCTTGTGTGCCCGCCAAGCGCACACGTGTGTTGATTTCTGCGCGGCCATTCCAAGGCCCCATGTGAAACACCGCCATGCGCGTGACGGGGTTGCGTTGCGACAGCAAGTACAGATGGGTCACGTGGTCTTGTTGTGTCATGGGGCTTTGCACCTGCACACCCAGCGGAACCAACGAGCCGTTGTCTGCCAACACGGGGGCACTGATGCTCACGTCTTGTTGCAACAGCTTCGCACCCTGCGTGATGGGGCTGATCATTTGCACCAAAGTTTTGAGTTCACCCGATTCCATTTTTTGCGCATAAGCAGGGCTTGCTTGAACGGTGGCCCAAGCAAGCCCTAACGATGCACTGTGCTGCAACCAGCGCCGACGCGACGGCGCAGAGGCATCCCACACGATCATGCTTTGGCCAAGCTGAGCCCGTGGTTTTTGAGTGGCAATGAGCGAATGCGTTTGCCCATGGCTGCTGAAATGGCGTTGACCAATGCAGGGGCCAAAGGTGCTTGCGCAGGTTCACCCACACCGCCCCAGAAGCCACCAGTCGGTGCAATGACCACTTCGACTTTTGGCATTTCGTTCAAGCGCATCATGCGGTAGTCATGGAAGTTGGATTGCTCCACACGGCCTTCTTTGATGGTGTTCTCACCCCAGAAGATGGCTGTCAAACCGTGCACCACACTGCCTTGGAACTGCGCCACGATGTTGTCGGGGTTGACCGCATAGCCAGGGTCGATGCCAATGACCACGCGGTGGATCTTGACTTCGTTCTTGGCGTTGATCGACACCTCGCACACACACGCCGTCCAGCTGCCATAGCCTTCGGTTTCGGCCACGCCACGGAACACGCCAGTGGGCAGCTTGCTGCCCCAGCCTGCGGCTTTGGTGACGGCTTCGAGGATGCTGCGGTCGCGCTTAGACTTTTCGTTGTTGGGCAACATGTCTAAGCGGAACGCCACGGGGTCTTTGCCTGCAGCCAATGCCAGTTCGTCAATGAAACACTCGCGCCCAAACGGGTTTTGCGAGTGGCCCACCGAGCGCCAAAAGCCCACGGGCACGTTGGTGTTGCGCTGCGCGTAATCCACCAAGGTGTTGGGGATGTCATACGGATGGTCGTTGAAGCTGGCCACCGCTTGACCGTCCACACCTTTTGGCAAAGGCAGCTTGAGGAGCGTGGCCAAGATAGACGGTGCGCTCACGCGGATGTGCAGTGCATCCACTTTGCCATTGGCGTCCATGCCTGCTTTGAAACGCATCAAGCTAGCGGGGCGGTACAGGCCGTGTTGAATTTCTTCTTCACGTGTCCACAGCATCTTGACGGGTTTGCCCGCCATGGCTTTGGCAATCATCACGGCTTGGCGTGT
>CAJBHE010000100.1 GCA_903952885.1 uncultured Burkholderiales bacterium | reverse complement strand
CGCTCATCACCACGCAAGCGCCTGCGCCGTCTGAAAACTGGCTGGCGTTGCCGGCAGAAATCAAGCCACCAGGCATGGCGGACTTGAGGTTAGCCAAAGCTTCGACGGTGGAGCCTTCGCGAATGCCTTCGTCTTTGCTGACCGTGACTTGCTTGGTCATCAAGCCCATCACTTTGTCGGCAATACCGGCTTTCACAGTGATGGCGGCGATTTCTGCATCAAACAAACCAGCCGATTGCGCGGCAAATGCGCGTTGTTGGCTGCGTGCGCCATATTCGTCCATGGCTTCGCGGCCAATGTTGTATTTCTTGGCCACATGTTCAGCGGTTTGCAACATGTTCCAGTACATCTCTGGCTTTTTCTTTTGCAATGCCAAGTCGATCAGCATATGTTGGTTCATCTCTTGTTGCACACACGAGATGCTTTCCACACCACCGGCCACATATACATCGCCCTCCCCCGCAATGATGCGTTGAGCGGCAGTGGCAATGGTTTGCAAACCTGAGGAGCAAAAACGGTTGATGGTCATGCCCGATACCGACACAGGGCAATCGGCCATGAGTGCGATTTGGCGGGCAATGTTGGTACCGGTTGCGCCCTCGGGCAAGGCACAACCCATGATGACGTCGTCCACCTCGGCGGCTTCAATGCCGGCGCGTGCAATTGCGTGTTTGACGACGTGACCACCCAAGGTCGCGCCGTGGGTCATGTTGAAAGAGCCCTTCCAGCTTTTGGCAAGCGGTGTGCGGGCGGTAGAGACGATGACAGCGTTGGTCATAGAGATTCCTTAAATTCAGTTCAGTTGAAGGTCTTGCCTTCGGCGGCGAGCTTGGCGAGCAAAGGTGCTGGCTTCCAAAACTCGGCATCATCGTGAGGGTTGGTGGCAAAGCGCTGCATGGCTTGCACCACGTTGAACAGGCCCAGCTCGTCGGCGTAGTTCATGGGGCCACCACGGAAGATGGGGAAGCCATAGCCGCTGATGTAGACCATGTCGATGTCGCTGGCTTTGCTGGCAATGCCTTCTTCCAAGATGTGTGCTGCTTCGTTCACCAAAGCAAAGTTCAAGCGCTGCACGATTTCTTCATCGCTGATCTTGCGTGGCTTGATACCCAGCGATTCGCGGTGTTTGGCAATCATGGCCTCCACGTCTTTGTTGGGTATCGCGTCGCGTTTGCCCGGCTTATAGTCGTACCAACCAGCACCTGTCTTCTGGCCAAAGCGGCCTTGCTCGCACAACAGATCTGCGGTTTTGCTGTAGCGACGTGTGGGGTTTTCTGCGTATTGACGTTTGCGAATGGCCCACCCAATGTCGTTGCCTGCCAAGTCGCCCATGCGGAACGGGCCCATGGCCCAGCCAAATTTCTCAAGGGCGCGGTCCACTTGCGCAGGCGTGCAGCCTTCATCCAGCAAGAAGCCAGCTTGACGGCCGTATTGATCAATCATGCGGTTGCCAATGAAGCCATCGCACACGCCTGAGAGCACGGCAATCTTCTTGATTTTCTTGGCCACGTCCATCGCAGTGGCCAACACGTCTTTGGCGGTGTCTTTGCCACGCACCACTTCGAGCAGCTTCATCACGTTGGCGGGGCTGAAGAAGTGCAAGCCCACCACGTCTTGTGGACGCTTGGTGAAGCTGGCGATCTTGTTCAGGTCCAAAGTAGAGGTGTTGGATGCCAAAATCGCGCCCGGCTTCATCACGGCATCGAGTTGTTTGAACACCGCTTCTTTGACACCCATGTCTTCAAACACGGCTTCAATCACAATGTCAGCATCTTTGATGTCGTCGTAGCTCAGTGTGGTGCTGAGCAGCGCTAGGCGCTCGGCCATCTTGTCTTGTTTGAGCTTGCCTTTTTTGACGCGCTCTTCGTAATTCTTAGTGATTGTGACCAGGCCGCGGTCCAAGGCTTCTTGCTTGGTTTCAATCATCTTGACCGCAATGCCTGCATTCAAGAAGTTCATGGCAATGCCGCCACCCATGGTGCCCGCACCAATGACGGCCACGAGTTTGATCTCGCGCACAGGCGTGTCGCTGGGCACATCGGCAATCTTGCTGGCCGCGCGTTGTGCGCCAAACAAGTGGCGCAAAGCGCGACTCTCGGGTGTCCACATGAGGTTGATGAACTGCTCACGCTCGAACATCATGCCCTCGTCAAACTTCTTCTTGGTGGCCATTTCTACCGCGTCCACCCCTTTGGGGGGCGCGGGGTAATCCTTGGCCATGCCTTTCACCATGTTGCGGGCGAACTGAAAGTACGCGTCGCCTTGTGCATGCTTGCAAGGCAAGTCACGCACTTTCGGCAGTGGGCGCACATCAGCCACCTCACGGGCGTAGGCTAAGGCCTCGTCCATCAGGGTCTTAGGCGACATCGCCATTTGGTCAAACAGCTTTTGGCCAGGCAACATGCTGAGCATGTCACTCTTGATCGCTTCGCCGCTCACGATCATGTTCAGCGCTGGCTCCACACCCAAAGCACGTGGCAAGCGTTGTGTGCCACCAGCGCCGGGGATCAGACCCAGCTTGACTTCAGGCATGCTGATGCTGGTGTCAGGTGCGCAAATGCGGTAATGGCAGCCCAGAGCCAGCTCAAGTCCGCCGCCCATGACCACGCTGTGCATGGCTGCTACAACTGGTTTGCTGCAGTTTTCCACGCAGGAAATCACGCTCAGCAAATTGGGTTCTTGGAAGGCTTTGGGCGATCCAAACTCGCGCACATCAGCACCGCCCGAAAATGCTTTGCCGTGGCCGGTGATGACCACCGCTTTCACAGCGGCATCGGCTTGCGCTTGCGCAATGCCTGACACCACCGCACGGCGTGTCTCTAAACCCATGCCGTTGACTGGCGGGTTGTTCAGTGTGATCACAGCCACATCGCCGTGAACTTTGTAGTCTGCACTCATCTGGATTCCTTTGATAAAGCGGGTGTTTGTTTTTTTCGCACGATCGTGCTTTTTTCATCTATTGTGCCCAGTCTTTGTGGCGATTTGCGTAAAGCCCACAAAAAACCAGCCTATGGATAACCCGAGACAATGCACCTCATGTTGCACCATCCAGATCTCCCAACCGAAGACCTGCCATGGCTGCGTGTCAATGGGGTTGGTTTTGCTAGCCTTGGCGAATCATTCGCTACCCCCACCGAGCCAACGCCCTTGCCTGCAGCGCATTGGGTGGGTTGCAATGAGGCTTTGCGAATTGAGCTGGGCCTGCCATCAGACCTGTGGCTACAGCAAGAGGCTTTAGCGCTGTTCACAGGTAACCGATTCACAGCCGACCCACCCACCTATGCCAGCGTCTACAGCGGCCACCAATTTGGCCAATGGGCTGGCCAACTCGGCGATGGACGTGCGTTGAATCTGGGCGCATTGCAAACACCCAAAGGCTTGCAAGAGCTGCAACTCAAAGGTGCGGGCCCCACGCCCTACTCTCGTCGTGGCGACGGCCGTGCTGTGTTGAGGTCGAGCATCCGTGAGTTTTTAGCCAGCGAGGCCATGTATGGTTTGGGCATTCCCACCACGCGGGCTTTGTGCGTGACGGGTTCACCCGCCCATGTGAGGCGTGAAGAAATTGAAACTGCCGCGGTGGTGACACGTGTGGCCCCAAGTTTTGTGCGCTTTGGCCATTTTGAGCATTTCGCATCCAACGGCCACATCGATGAGTTGCGCGCTTTGGCTGATCATGTGGTGACAGCACACTTCCCCGAACTGCAAGATAAACAAGGCTCCGAGCGTTACGTCGCGTTGTTGCACGAGGTGACTCAGCGCACCGCAAACTTGATGGCCCAATGGCAAGCCGTGGGCTTTTGCCACGGCGTGATGAACACCGACAACATGAGCGTGCTTGGCCTCACATTGGACTACGGCCCTTACCAATATTTAGACGGTTTTGATGCCAACCACATTTGCAACCACTCCGACCACCAAGGCCGCTACGCCTATGCAAGGCAGCCGCAAATTGCCTACTGGAACCTGTTCTGCCTTGGCCAAGCCTTGATGCCGCTGATTGACGATCAAGCACCCGCGTTGGCTGCACTGGAGAGTTACAAGCAAACCTTCCCTGCCACCATGGACCAAGGCATGCGTGACAAGCTTGGTTTGCAGGGTGCGCACGACGGCGACCGTACTTTGGTCGAAGACCTGCTGCAAGCCCTGCATCAAGACCGGGTGGACTACACCGTCTTTTGGCGTCGCTTAAGCATGGCGGTGCGCGAGTCAGCGCATAGCACCCATGCGTTTAAACCTGTGCGTGACCTTTTTATGCACCGCGAGGTGTTTGATGCGTGGCGCGTGCGCTACCTAGAACGCTTGGGCACAAACAACCGCCAATCCACAGGTGAAGCCATGCTTCTCAACAATCCTAAATTCATCTTGCGCAACCACTTGGGCGAACTGGCCATTCGCCAAGCCAAAACAGGCAACTTTGCGATGGTGCAAGAGCTGCTGCACGTGCTACAAGCACCGTTTG
>CAJBHE010000099.1 GCA_903952885.1 uncultured Burkholderiales bacterium | reverse complement strand
TTAAACGATCTTCACGCTGAGGTTGGGCAAACCATCGATGTGCATTTCAATCACATCGCCGCGTACCACGGGACCCACGTTTTCAGGTGTGCCTGCGTAGATGATGTCGCCTGGGAACAGCTCAAATGCTTCTGAGAGTTTGCTGATTTGTTCAGCGACAGACCAAATCATTTGGTTCAAATCTGCTTTTTGTTTGACCTGCCCATTTACCTTGAGCCAAATGTCACCTTTGGTGAAGTGGCCTGTTTGTGCCACTTTGTGAACCGCACCGATGGGGGCTGATTGGTCAAAGCTTTTGCCAATTTCCCAAGGCTTCTTTTGATCACCCATGCCCCTTTGCAAATCGCGGCGTGTCATGTCAAGACCTAAGGTGTAGCCATAGACCAAGTCGAGCGCCTTATCAACGGAGATGTTGCGGCCACCTTTGCCCAGCACCGCGACCAATTCGGCTTCGTAGTGGTAGTTTTTGGTGAGAGTGGGGTAGGGATGGTCAGCGATCTTGCCTGCGGCCACGTATTGAATGGCATCCGTGGGTTTTTGGAAGAAGAAGGGTGGTTCTCGTGTGGGGTCTGATCCCATTTCGCGGGCATGTGCAGCGTAGTTGCGGCCAATGCAATAGATGCGTCGAATCGGAAACATCTCGTCCGAGCCGACAATGGGGATATAGGTAGCTGGCACGGTGAAAGGTGTCTTTGGCGTATGGGCTGCCATACTCGTTGTGGCGCAACCCACAAGGGCACCAGATGTGACGAGGGCAGAATTCTGAAAGAATTGACGGCGTTTCATGTGTTGTCTCCTTGTGCTTTTGTGTCGCATTCTTGCCCATCGCTGAACGTTGCGCCAGTGGTGTCTGACACGTTGGTTACTCGAGTTTTTCCTCTTTCTTTATGCACGTTCTGTATTCATTTCGCCGGTGTCCTTATGCGATGCGAGCACGCTTGGCTTTACAAGTCAGCGGCGTGGCTTATGAACATTGTGAAGTCGCATTGAAGGCGAAGCCAGTCGAAATGCTGGCTGTGTCACCCAAAGGCACAGTGCCTGTGTTGTGCCTGGATTCAGGCGAAGTGCTAGAGCAAAGCTTAGACATCATTTATTGGGCTTTGGCGCAGAAGGATCCCAATGGCTGGTTGCCTGTCTATCCGCAAGCCAAGGCGAAGGCAGATGCATTGATTGCTGGTAATGATGGTGAATTCAAAGCCAACCTAGACCGCTACAAATACCCGCAGCGGTTTGGGTTGAGCCATGGCTTGAAGCACCGTGACTTGGGTTCCGCATGGCTCAATGAACTCGATGCGCAATTGCAAACAGCTGCTTATTTATCAGGCGAACGCTGGGGTTTGGCCGATGCGTGCCTCGCGCCATTTGTGCGACAGTTTGCGCGCACAGAACGGGCTTGGTTTGATGCGCAGCCTTGGGTGCATTTGTCGAAATGGCTTGTGGCGTTTGAGACCTCAGACGCGTTTGCTGCCGTAATGCAAAAACATCCGTTGTGGGTGTCGCAACAGGCCTAAGCTGCAGCCTTCAAGAAGTCCATCACCAGCTGCCACTGCGCAGGCACGTTCAATGCTGGCGCATGGCCGCAACCAGCAATCTCTTCAGTGCGAAGCAAACCATTGGCGCCAGGCCCGCGTGTTCGCATGGTTTGAATTGTCTTAGGCGAAATCAAATCTGAATTTGCGCCGCGTATTACCATCACAGGGATGTCCAGTGTGTCGTACTCACGCCACATCGGGTACTCAGGCACTTCACGGAAAAACTGCTGCGTGATGTTGGGGTCGTAGTGCGGCGTCACGCGTCCATTGGGCAGGCGACGGGTGGATGTTTCGGTCAGGTGTGTCCACTGTGCATCGGTTTGCTGGCCGAAGGGTGCGTAGGCGGCTCGAAAGAAGGCTTCTAACTCGGGCAAGGTGTCGAACGCGGGTGGCTGGCCTGCGTAGGCTTTGATGCGCTCCACGGCCACCGCAGAGATTTCGGGGGCGATGTCGTTCAGTACCAAGCTGCGAATGCGGCCTTTGAAGGCGGGCAGCTCTAGGGCGGCAGCGCACACTAAACCCAAAGCGCCGCCCATCGAGGTGCCAATCCAGTGGGTATGTTGAATTTTGAGTGCATCCATCAAGTCCAAAGTGATGCGTGCGTAAGTGGCAAAGCTGTAGTTGTCTTTGGGGGCATGGCTCCATTGGCTGAGGCCTCGGCCAATGGTGTCGGGGCATATCACGCGGTAGTGAGGGGCGAGTTGTTCAGCCAGCTCATCAAAGTCGCGGCCAGTTCGGGCTAAGCCGTGCCATGCAATGACCACAGGCAGCGACGCATCGCCCCAAGCGGTGAAGTGGATGTTGAAGCCGTGGCATTGCAAATAATGTGAGCTGGGTTTCATAGTGAGTTCAGTTTACGATTGACCTATGCAATTGCAAGATATTTTGTATTCCCAAGGTTTTGGCACGCGGCGTATTTGTGCGGGCTTGATTCAACAAGGTTACGTGCAGGTCGATCTGGGCAATGGCTTGGTCACTTGTGACGATGCACTCGAAGACGTTGACGTGCATGAAGGCCTGTCGTTCTCGGTGCAAGGCGTGCTGTGGCCGTATCACGCCAAAGCCTATGTGCTGCTGCACAAGCCCGCAGGCTACGAGTGTTCGCACAAGCCCTCGGCGTGGCCCAGTATGTATACCTTGCTGCCACCGCCCTTGCGCTACCGTCCGCAAAAAAGTGCGGTTCAAGGCGTGCAAGCAGTAGGGCGCTTGGACCAAGACACCACGGGCCTGTTGGTGTTGACCGACGATGGCCCGCTGATTCACCGCATGAGCTCGCCTCGTCACCATGTGCCCAAGGTGTACGAGGTGACGACCGACGACCCGTTGGATGACATACAAGTGCAACGCCTGCTCCATGGTGTGGTGTTGGACGACTCGCCCAAACCCGTCAAAGCCGCTGCGTGCGTGGCTGTCTCTGAACACCATTTGCGTTTGACGCTGACTGAAGGCAAGTACCACCAAGTTAAACGCATGTTGGCGGCGGTGGGCAACAAAGTGGTAGGTTTGCACCGATCGCAAATGGGGGCCATGCCCCTGCCGGCCGATTTGGCGCCAGGCCAGTGGCGCTGGATCCGCGAGGGTGAGCTGAAGCTGTTAGCTACAAACGCTTAAATTCCCTGGGTGCGAGTGGCTTCTTTTCTGTAGGTCAATGAAATTCGACTCAAATGAAGCCTTGCACTTTCTCAGGCTAGACCCCGTTCGTTACACTGGGCTTAGATTTTTCAAGGTATTTTTTTGTGTTTTTGATACATCGTCTGTCACTGGCCTTGGCTAGCCTGCTGCTTTTAGTAGCGCCTGCTGTTCAAGCAGCAAATCCTATTTTTGTACTTAATTCTTTAGATGCGAACGTGAGCGTCATCGACTCGGCAACTTGGAAAGAAATACGCCGGATCCCTACAGGCAAAGAGCCACACCACCTCTATCTCACACCTGACGAAACTTCCGTCATTGTGGCCAATGCGGGCGGCGATTCGCTCACCTTTATTGACCCACGCACGGCCGAAGTGCAACACGTGGTGCGCGGCACGATGGACCCCTATCAGTTGCGTTTTTCGCCCGATATGAAGTGGTTTGTCACCGTGGCCAACCGTTTGAACCACATTGACATTTACCGTTGGAATGGCAAAGAGTTGACCTTGGCCAAGCGCATTGCCTCCAGCAAAACGCCCAGCCATATTTGGATTGATTCCAGGAGCACCACGGCTTACGCCACCATGCAAGACAGCGATGAGTTGGTGGCCGTGGACTTGGCCACTCAGACTTTGAAGTGGCGCGTGAAAACAGGAGCCATGCCAGCGGACGTATTTGGTACGCCAGATGACAAATACCTTTTGGTGGGTTTGACAGGTGGTGACCATGTCGAGGTCTATGAGGTGAGCGGTCCTCAAGTCAAACTGGTGAAAAATATTCCCACTGGCGAGGGCGCTCATGCCTTCCGTGCGTTGGGCGATGGCCGCCATGTGTTTGTGGGCAACCGTGTGGCCAACACGATCAACAAGATTGATTACATCAAGCTTGAATCTGTGACGCAATTCAAAGCACCCGGCGGGCCTGACTGCATGGAGGTCACAGCGGATGGCAAGTTATTGTTGGTGTCCTCACGTTGGATCAAGAAGATGAGCGTGATTAACATCGCCACGGGCGAATTGGTTCGCCAAGTCAAAGTCGGTAAATCGCCTCACGGTATCTGGACTTTGGATCACGCCAAGCGTTATTGATGCCTATGCGTTGCTTGGTTCTTGTTTTCTTCGCCTCATTGAGTATTGCTGCCCAAGCTACTGCGCCTTGCAGCAAGCCCCTTTACCTCACGTTTGACACAGGTCACATGGGCGTGGCTCCGTTGATTGCGGAGGTGTTGAATCGCCAGAACGTCAAGGTCACCTTTTTTGCAGCCAATGAAGCTACCAAGGAAGGTGATGGCTCGCTGGGTGACCACTGGGCACCTTGGTGGAAGGCCCGCGGCGCAGAAGGACACGCTTTTGCATCCCACACCTTTGACCACGTTTACTGGCGCTCAGATCTGCCTCGCGGCAGCTGGCAGATGCGCCCCAGTGCAGGCCCCAACAAAGGCCAAACCGAGGTGTGGACCAGCCAGCGGTATTGCGACCAGCTTCAGCTGTCGAACACGCGCCTAGAACAAATCACGGGCATAAAGCCTTTGCCCTTGTTTCGTGCGCCTGGCGGTAAAACATCACATTCATTGCTGGCCGCTGCTAAGCAATGCGGCTTTGCGCATGTAGGCTGGGCTGATGCTGGCTTTTTGGGCGACGAGTTACCCAGCGATAAATTCCCCAACGCGATGCTCCAACAACGTGCATTGAACAACATCCGTTCAGGCGATATCTTGATGGCGCACTTGGGTATTTGGTCACGCCAAGACCCTTGGGCCCCGGCCGTTCTGGAGCCTTTGATCGAAGGCCTAAAAGCCAAAGGGTTTTGCTTTGCAACCATGAAAGACCATCCACAATTCAAACCATGGATACGCTGATCGACCTGTTTGCCAACACGCAAGCCGCTTTGTATGAAAGCGTGATGCAGCCCATCGCCTTCGCTTTAGGCATGGGCAGCCGCTTGGAAGATGTGTTCAATGGCACGGGTTGGTTACTGGTTGGCTTGTTACAAATCGCTGTCATGGTGGCTGTGATTGGTCCCCTGCAGCGTTGGCGGCCTGTGGAGGCATTGGCAGATCACAAAGCCATTCGCACGGATGTGATTTACACGGTCATTCACCGTTTGGGTTTGTTTCGTGTGATGTTGTTTTTGTCGGTAGACCCTGTGCTCGATACCCTCATGGGAGAGCTGCGTGTGCAAGGCATGGGGACTTTCCATTTGGAAGATCTCTGGCCAGGTGTGACCGATGGCCCATTCATCAGTTTTGTGATCTACCTCGTGGTGTTTGACTTCGTCAACTACTGGCTGCACCGCGCCCAACACCAATGGAACTGGTGGTGGGCCTTGCATGCGCTGCACCACTCTCAGCGTCAAATGACGCAATGGAGCGACAACCGCAATCACTTGCTGGACGACTTGTTGGGTGCTGTGATTTGGGTGCTGATTGCCCAACTCATTGGCATTGCCCCCACCCAGTTTGTGGCGGTGGTGGCCATCACGCAGTTGTTTGAAAATTTCCAGCATGCCAACTTGCGTGTGAGCTTTGGCCAGTGGGGTGAGCGCTTGTGGGTCAGCCCGCGGTTTCATCGCTTGCATCATGCCGTTGGCTTTGGCCATGAAACGGCTCAAGGCGCCAAGGTTGTTCTGGGGGGACACAATTTTGGTGTGCTTTTACCTTGGTGGGACGTGATGTTTGGCACGGGCAACTTTGACCTGCGTTTCGAGCCCACTGGCATCCGTGACCAAGTGGAGCAGGGGGTTGATTACGGCGAAGGTTTCTGGTCGCAGCAGCGATTGGGTATCAAACGCCTCATGTGCGCTTTGGGTTTTTCATCCACGCGTTAAATACCTGCGGTATGCTTTTGGTATGCGTTTGTTTTTCGATTCTTTTTGGCGTGCGTTTGCTTATTGTTTGATGCCGCGCGTCATGGTCCTCTCACTGCTGCCACTGGCCATGTTGCTGGTGCTGTCGGTGAGTTGGGGTTATTTTTATTGGTCGCCCACCCAAGACTGGGTGCGTGAGATGCTGGCCTCGTGGCAAGTGCTGCAAGGCATGCTGGATTGGCTGCAGGACAAGGGTGCGCCCGAGTTGCAAGCGGTCATGGTGCCGCTGGTGGTGATTTTTGCCATCACTCCCGTGTTGGTGGTCATCTCCTTGTTGGCCGTGTCTTTGATGATGACGCCCGGTTTGGTTGATCTCGTGGTGCAGCGCCGCTTTGCGCATTTGGCTCTCAAGCATGGGGGCACCACACTGACGAGCTTGGTTTGGACGGTAGGTTCTACGGTCATTGCAATGGTGGCCATGGTCATTTCATTACCTTTGTGGGCCGTGCCGCCTTTGATGTTCATCCTGCCTCCGCTCATTTGGGGATGGTTGAGCTACCGTGTGATGGTGTTTGATGCCTTGGTCAACCATGCCAGTCGCGAAGAGCGTTTGGCCATAGGTCGTCAACACCGTGCTGCGTTGCTTTCGATTGGCGTGCTCACGGGCTACATGGGCGCATTACCCAGCCTTGTGTGGGCCTCAGGTGCGGTGTTTGCCGCGGCGTTTTTGGTGCTGATTCCGCTGGCCATTTGGATTTACGCCTTGGTGTTTGCCTTTACCTCTCTGTGGTTTGCTCATTACAGCTTAGGCGCGCTTGAAGCCCTGCGGGCTGGGTCGGGCACTTTGGTGATGGGCGCCTTAGTGCCCTTGCCCGAGGTAGCATCTACAGATGATTCAAGTAGACCCCCACACCCACCTGTCGCCTAAAACCAAACCAGAGTTTGGTCTCATCATTGTTGGTGATGAAATTCTTTCGGGTAAGCGTGCTGACAAGCACATGCCCAAACTCATAGAACTCTTAAGCGCCCGAGGCCTTTCCCTTGACTGGGCCGACTACGTGGGAGATTCGCCTGAACGCATCACGCGCACCCTAGCTCGTGCGTTCGAGAGCAACAGCATTGTGTTTTCTTGCGGCGGCATAGGTGCCACGCCCGATGACCATACCCGTCAATGCGCTGGCAAGGCCTTAGGGGTAGACATCGTCTTGCACCGACAAGCCGAGGCCTTGATTCGCGAACGCATTCAAGATACCGCCAAAGAGCAGGGCGTTCCGTATGAGCCCGATCGTCATGACAATATTCACCGCCTCAACATGGGGGTGTTTCCCGTGGGCGCAAACATCATTCCTAATCCCTACAACAAGATTCCTGGCTTCACGTCGCTGGGTGTGGGCGGAGGTGCTGTGCACTTTTTGCCTGGCTTTCCAGTCATGGCTTGGCCCATGATGGAATGGGTCCTCGACACCCATTACCCACATCTGTTCCAGTACGAGGCATGGATTGAAAAATCGATCGTGGTGTACGGCGCGATGGAGGCAACACTCACGCCCCTGATGGAGACATTGGAGCGCGATTTCGAAGGCGTCAAGATCTTCAGCCTGCCCAGCGTAGACCACCCCTTGCATGGCCGTCACATCGAATTGGGTGTGAAAGGTTCGCCCGAAGCGGTGGCTCTGGCATACCCAGCTTTGCTCACAGGCCTTGAGCCCTTTGGCGTGAAGCTGGGCCCAGAATTGGTGCGAAAATAATTTAAATCTATTTTGGTGCACATTTGCACAAGAATGGTGCGTTGCGTTTTCCTGTATTCGGGCAAAGAATACGCTTTTGCGACCAATTTGTGTCAATCTACGTGCAAAATATGTGGCTTGATAGCGAGGCAGAAACCAGTCTCTGTGAAGCGTGCGTTGGCACAGAAACTGCATTGTCCCACTTCGAAACACTTTTTAACTCAACAACCCTAGCAGGAGAACTTGATGGCCAAGACCGTTGCAGACGTAATCAAAATGGTGAAAGAGAACGAAGTCAAATTCGTGGACTTCCGTTTCACCGATACCCGTGGCAAGTGGCAGCACATCACTGCGCCCGTGTCGCAGTTTGACGAAAGCAAGTTCGAAGAAGGTCAAGCGTTTGACGGTTCTTCCATTGCTGGCTGGAAAGGCATTGAGGCCTCTGACATGTTGTTGATGCCTGATCCCAATAGCGCGATCATCGACCCCTTCTTCGAAGAAATCACTTTGGTTTTGATTTGCGACGTGATCGAACCCACCGACGGCAAAGCGTACGAGCGTGACCCACGTTCTATCGCCAAGCGCGCTGAGTCATTCCTTAAGCAGTCTGGCATTGGCGACACCGCTTACTTCGGTCCGGAGCCAGAGTTTTTCTTGTTCGACGAAGTGCGTTGGAGCACTGAGCCCAACAATACGTTCTACGCCATCAATGAATACGAAGGCCCATGGAACAGCGGCGAGAAAATTGAAGGCGGCAACCGTGGCCACCGTCCTCGTGTCAAAGGCGGCTACTTCCCAGTACCTCCCGTTGACAGTACACACGACATGCGCAGCGAAATGTGTTTATTGCTTGAGTCAGTGGGCATCCCAGTTGAAGTGCACCACCATGAAGTGGCAGGCGCGGGTCAATGCGAAATCGGTACCAAGTTCTCTACTTTGGTCGAGCGCGCTGACTGGACCTTGCTGCAAAAGTACGTGGTCCACAATGTGGCCAACGCCTACGGCAAGACAGCCACGTTCATGCCCAAGCCCTACGCTGGAGACAACGGTTCTGGCATGCACGTTCACCAGTCCATCTGGAAAGATGGAAAGAACTTGTTTGCAGGCTCTGGCTACGCTGGTTTGTCTGACTTGGCTCTGTTCTACATCGGCGGCATCATCAAGCACGCCCGCGCTTTGAACGCCATCACCAACCCAGGTACGAACAGCTACAAGCGTTTGGTGCCTCACTTTGAAGCGCCAGTGAAATTGGCTTACTCCGCCAAGAACCGCTCTGCTTCGATCCGTATTCCTAACGTGGCAAGCGACAAAGCACGCCGTGTGGAAGCTCGTTTCCCAGATCCATTGTGCAACCCCTACCTTGGCTTCGCAGCTTTGTTGATGGCTGGTTTGGATGGTATCGAGAACAAGATTCACCCCGGCGAAGCAGCGACCAAAGATTTGTACCACCTCCCTCCAGAGGAAGACAAATTGGTGCCAACCGTTTGCTCCAGCTTGGACCAAGCTTTGGACGCATTGAATGCAGACCGCGCCTTCTTGACCAAAGGTGGCGTGTTCACTGACTCATGGATCGACGCTTACATCGAATTGAAGATGCAAGAAGTTACCCGCAGCCGTGTGGAAGTGTCTCCTGTCGAATACGACATGTACTACTCGCTGTAATTCCTTGCAACGTCAAGTGCAATCAAAGGACGGCGCAAGCCGTCCTTTTTTTGTTTCAACTGCTCTTATGTGATGACCTCTTTGTTACGCCACTGTTCTTTGATTGATCGCGTGTTGCGTGATGCCCTGTTGCTAGGGGTATGTTTGGCCGCGTGGCCAGCATGTGCCACGTCTGAGCCGCAGCGCATTTACCGTTGCGGCAATGCCTACACCAACCAACCCGACCCCGCGGGCAATTGCAAGCCCTTGGCTGGCGGCAGTGTGACAGTGATTGAGGGCACACGTGTGCAAGGCCCTCAGACGGTGTCGTCTAGCGTGAATGCGGGTAGCGGCTCAAGTGCAGGTGCTGCAAAAGTAGACAGCGCAGACCAGCGTCAGCGCGACCTGCAAGCCCAAGCAGTGTTGCAAGCCGAGTTGCAACGTGCCAAACAGCATCAAGCTGAGTTGCTGCGAGAGTGGAACAGCGGCGAGCCAGAGCGCCGCGCCGATGAGCACAGACAACCCCAAAAATACCAAGAGCGTGTGGTGCAACTGCGCGGCGCGCTGCAACGCATCGACGCAGATGTGGCTGGCTTGCAGCGTGAACTTTCGCGCTTGCCCGTGTCCGCATCAACCGGAACCAAACCATGACAGCCCACTCTGCGACTCATATCGCACCACCCTACGCCCAAGCCTTTGATTTGCTGGCCACCTTGGTGGCCGTGGTGCGTACCGATGGCGTGGTGCAGTTTGCCAATGCCGCGCTGGAAGATGTGATGGGCGTGTCGCGCCGCACTATTGAGGGCTCGCCACTGGCTAGCTATTTCACACAGACGGAGGCCTTCAACAACGCCCTCCAAGGCGCCCAGACCAACGCCTTTGCCACCCTGCGCTACGACGCGCATTTGCGTCGCCCACTGCAAGATGCCTTGCCCGTTCACGTCATCGTGGCACCCACCGATGTCATGGGTGAGGTGCTGGTCGAACTCCTGCCCTTGGAGCAGCAAACCCGTCAAGACCGAGAAGAGCGCTTGATAGACCAAGCGCAAGCTAACAAAGAGCTGATTCGCAACTTAGCTCATGAAATCAAAAACCCTTTGGGCGGTATACGTGGTGCGGCGCAATTGTTACAAATGGAAGTCGAAAGCAAAGACCTCATTGAGTACACCCAAGTCATCATCCACGAGGCAGATCGCTTGCAGCTGTTGGTCGACCGCTTGTTGGCCCCGCATCGCCGTCCGCATGTGGTGGGTGATGTGAACATTCATGAGGTGTGCGAGCGGGTCCGCAGCCTCATCTTGGCCGAGTTCCCAAAGGGCTTGCGTGTGGTGCGTGACTACGACACGTCTATTCCTGAATTTCGTGGTGACCGTGAGCAACTCATCCAAACCGTGCTCAACATCGTGCACAACGCAGCTCAAGCACTGGCGGACCGCGTGCTTGAAGGAGACGCTGAGATTGTTTTACGCAGCCGCATCAGCCGCCAAGTGACTTTTGGCAAACAACGCTATCGGTTGGCACTGGAATTGCATGTAATAGATAACGGGCCCGGCATTCCGCAAGACATCAAGGACAGGTTATTTTTCCCCTTGGTATCTGGTCGAGATGGCGGTTCTGGCCTGGGACTGAATTTGGCACAAACTTTTGTGCAACAGCACCATGGCTTGATTGAGTGTGACAGTGTGCCGGGACGCACGGATTTCAAAATCCTCATCCCGCTGCCTTGACGCCTCGCGTGGCTCCTAACTTAGAACAGAAAGTGCCGAGATGAAATCGATTTGGATTGTGGACGACGACCAGTCAATTCGCTTCGTGCTGGAAAAAGCGCTGTTGCGCGAGAACCTGCCCACCCGCAGCTTCACCAGCCCACGCGAAGTGCTGCAAGCGCTCGATTCGGTGAGCGAGGACGACGGCCCGCAAATTTTGGTCAGTGATATTCGCATGCCTGGTGGTTCGGGGCTCGATTTACTCACCAAAGTGAAAGAGCGTTTGCCTGCACTGCCCGTCATCATCATGACGGCCTTTTCTGATTTGGACAGCGCGGTGTCGGCCTTTCAAGGCGGCGCGTTTGAATACTTGCCCAAGCCCTTTGACTTGCCCAAAGCGGTCGAGCTCATTCGTCGCGCTTTGGAAGAAAGCCAACGTGAACAACTTCAGAGCGAAAAGCAAGACGCGACACCCGAAATGCTGGGCCAAGCGCCCGCTATGGAAGACGTGTTTCGTGCCATTGGCCGTTTGAGCCAAAGCAGTGTGACGGTGATGATCACCGGCGAGAGCGGTTCAGGCAAAGAGCTGGTGGCACGCGCCTTGCATAAGCATTCGCCGCGCGGCGATGCGGGTAACAAAGGCCCGTTTGTGGCCATCAACACCGCTGCCATTCCCAAAGATTTGCTAGAGAGTGAACTCTTCGGGCACGAACGAGGTGCATTCACGGGGGCGCAAACCACACGGCGCGGTCGCTTTGAGCAAGCCGAGGGCGGTACGCTTTTTCTTGATGAAATCGGCGACATGCCCTTTGATTTGCAAACACGTTTGCTGCGTGTGTTGAGTGACGGCACTTACTACCGTGTGGGAGGTCATAACGCCATCAAAGCGAATGTACGCGTGATTGCAGCGACGCACCAAGACTTAGAAAAACGCGTCAAAGACGGCGTGTTCCGTGAAGACTTGTTTCACCGCCTGAACGTGATTCGTTTGCGCTTGCCAGCGTTGCGCGAGCGTCGTGAAGACATCCCCCCCTTGACGCGCCACTTTTTGCAGCAGAGTGCACAACAATTGGGCGTGGAGTCCAAACGTATCTCGGATGGCGCTCAAAACGTGCTCGATCAGTTTGCGTTTCCGGGCAACGTGCGTCAGCTGGAAAACATTTGCCATTGGCTGACCGTGATGGCGCCTTCGCAGGTGATTGAGCCCAAAGATTTGCCGCCAGAAGTCATGCTGTCAGGTGAGGCTTTGTCTGCGCTGAGCCACTCAGGGCAGGACACTTCAGGAGTGAGTGCTTCTGTTGCGCAAGTCGTGCTTCACACTTTGCCTGAGGCTGCTGCCGTGTCTGCTTCGGTTGAAGGCGCTTCGCCTGTAGTTATTAACATGTTGGGTGCTGATTGGGAGCAGGGTCTTGAAGCCGAAGCCATGAGCTTGCTCTTGGCAGGCCGCACGGATGTGTGGGACGTATTGGTCAACCGCGTGGAAGCGCGTTTGATTCAAACCGCCTTGAGCAATACACGGGGTCGGCGCATCGAAGCGGCGCAAAAGCTGGGGATTGGCCGCAATACCATCACTCGCAAAATTCAAGAATTGGGTTTGGACAACTAATGGGTGATTAAGCCAGTGTCACCACAACTGGCGTGTGATCGCTTGGGCGCTCGTTTTTGCGTGGGGCTTTGTCAATCACGCAGGCTTGCACTGCAGGCTTGAGTGCATCGCTGACCAAGATGTGGTCAATGCGCAGACCTCGGTTGCGGCGGAAAGCAAACTCGCGGTAGTCCCACCAGCTGTAGCTTTTTTCGGTTTGTTCAAACAATCGAAAAGCGTCGTGGGTTCCGAGGTCGATCAAGGCTTGGAAGTGGTCACGTTCTTCCACGGTGCAGTGGATGGTGTCTTTCAAGGCCACGGGGTCCCACACATCGCGGTCGTCGACGGTGATGTTGAAGTCACCCATCAACACCAGCTTGGTGTGCTGCTTGAGCTCTTCGCGAAGCCAGTTTTGTAGGGCTTCGAGCCAACGCATTTTGTAAACAAACTTGTCGCTGTTGGGCGCTTGGCCATTAGGGAAGTAGGCGCCAATCACACGCACGCCATCGACCGTGCCTGCAATCACACGGGCCATGTCGTCTTCAAAGCCGGGGATGTTTTTCACCACGTCAGTGACTTCGCTGCGCGAGAGCAGGGCCACACCGTTGTAGGTTTTTTGGCCGAAGAAAGCGACCTTGTAGCCTGCGGCTTCAATGGCTTCCTGCGGAAACTTGTCGTCCGTGCATTTGGTTTCTTGCAGCACCAGCGCATCGACGGAATTGGCCGCCAACCAGTCCAGCACTTGCGGTAAGCGCACGGTGAGTGAGTTGACGTTCCAGGTGGCGAGTTGCATGTGTGAATGAGAAGTTAAGGTGTGCGTGAAAGGGTCACAAGGCTGTAAGTCAACCCATTCGCAGCCACATGGGTGCTACGTGTGGTTTCTTGCCATTGGGCGTCGAACGTGGGTGCATAGGCATCGCCTTCAAAGTCGGCGTCAATCTCGGTCACCACGGCGCGTGTGGCCAATGACATAGCTTGCGCGTATACCTCGGCGCCGCCAATCACCCACACCTGCGCGTCGTCAGGGCAGTTCTGCATGGCTTCTTCGATGGAGTGTGCAACCACAGCTCCCTCAGCTTGCCAATTGGTTTGGCGTGTTACCACGATGTTGGTGCGACCAGGTAGAGGGCGAAATTTAGGAGGTAACGATTCCCACGTTTTTCGCCCCATCACGACAGGCTGGCCCAACGTGGTTTGCTTGAAATGCGCCAAGTCCTCGGGCAAGTGCCAAGGCAAGGTGTTGTCTTTGCCAATGACGCCGTTGCGCGCACGCGCAAAAATCAAATTCAATGCCATCTTTTCAACCGCTGCATTCATACTGCCACAGGGGCTTTGATGGCTCCGTGGCATTGGTAGTCCAACACCTCAAAATCTTCAAACTGGTAGTCGAATATGGAATCGGGTTTGCGCTTGATGTGCAAGGTGGGATACGCAAACGGTTCTCGGCTCAGCTGCAAGGCTACTTGCTCGTGGTGGTTGCTGTAAATGTGGCAGTCGCCACCGGTCCAAATAAAATCACCGACATCCAAGTCGCACTGCTGGGCGACCATGTGCGTGAGCAGGGCGTAGCTGGCGATGTTGAAGGGCACGCCCAAGAATATGTCGGCGCTGCGCTGGTACAGCTGGCAGCTGAGTTTTGCTTTTTCGCCTGGGTTTTGCGCTGGTGCTACATAAAACTGGAAGAACGCATGGCAAGGCATGAGCGCCATTTTGTCGAGCTCGGCCACGTTCCATGCGCTCACAATGATGCGGCGGCTGTCGGGGTTGCTTTTGAGCGTGTCGATGACTTGCTGAATTTGGTCAATATGACCGCCATCGGCAGTGGGCCAGCTGCGCCATTGCACGCCGTAAACGGGGCCAAGGTCACCGTCTTCGCGGGCCCATTCGTCCCAGATCGACACGTTGCGTTCTTTCAGCCAGTTGTTGTTGCTAGAGCCTGTCAAGAACCACAGCAGCTCTTGAATGATGGACCGCAGGTGAACCTTCTTGGTGGTCACCAGCGGGAATCCTTCGTTCAAATCAAAGCGCATTTGGTGGCCAAACACGCTTTGGGTGCCCGTGCCTGTGCGGTCGGTTTTGGCAACGCCATGGCTTGCCACATGTTGCATGAAATCTTCGTATTGGCGGCGTATGGGGCGCATATGGAGTGTCAGGTTGAAAACTTTACTGAGTTTACGCGGTGATATTTTGTTTCTTTGTAATCTTTAAGTTCTCTACACCATCTGGCGTATTGACTGCTAATCACCCTAAGGCGACATTAATGTCTTAAATGTTTAGTAATCTGTGACGAAACTGTCATCTATGTCATCCAACGAACCGACAAACATCGAAACTAAACGCAGTGTCTACGATGCGTGTGATCCAGTTTACTTGCGCCAATTGCGCGAAGAAGCGTTGCTGGATGTGCACGTTTTGGCTCGTACGGCTTGTTTGTCTGTGGCTCAAGTGCGTGCGCTGGAGACAGATAAAAGCGACCACTTGTTTTACTCGGATGCCATCAAGCGCCAAGCCTACAAGCGTTTGCTGATGATTTTGGGGGCAGAACCGCCCTCCGTGGAAGTGCCAGATGAATTGCGCGATTCAGGCAAAGTCGCGGAGGCGCACCTCAACACACTCGATCAAATCGTGGCCATGAGCCATCAACCCGCCCTCAACCGCTCCACGATAGATTGGTTGCGCTCAGCTGTTGCTAAGTTAAGCGCGCACAAGCAATTGATGGGTGCATTCCTATTGTTGCTGGTTGCAGTGGGATTGTTTGTTTTGCAAGGCCCTCAGTCTGAAGGCGATTCAGTCGCTCTTGCATCTTCTCCTTCTGAGGCTGTTCAAGCGCCAGCTAAACCGGCGCTGGTGATGTCCGTGTCCCCATCTCCTGTTGCCATACCAACCACTCTGGCGTCTGAGTCAACTGACACAGCTATGTCGATGCCCGCTACACCAGCGCCCGCAGCGGCGTCTGAGCCTGCTGCTGCTCTGGTTATCAGCAAAGGGGTGAGTTGTGCGCATGTCACCGATGCCATGCCTCAGTTGACACCCTTCATGGCGCAAAAAGAAGGACGCTATGTTTATTTGGTGAGTCACGGAAACGCTGAAATTTGCGTGGTCGATGGCAACAAGCAAGCCACGGTTTTACAACTCAAGGCAGGCGAAAACCGCAGCGTCTATGGCGTCTCCCCTTGGCAAGTCTCTAGCCCGCAACTGTCGAAACTTCAAATCTTTTTCCAGGGTTGGCGTGTCGCTATTCCTGAGGCGTCCACGCGTGTGAGTTTGGTTGAAGTGCCTGTATCGCGTTAAGACCTATGTTTAAGAATCTGAAATTTGGGCATTCTGATCAAGTCGCACCCACTGAAAAAACCATCATTGGTCAATCAGCTGTGGTGGTTGGGAACATAGTGTCTCAAGACCTGGTTCAGCTCAAAGGCCATGTAGTTGGCAATATCGATGTCAACGGCAGCCCCAACGCCCAGCTGTCTGTGTTATCACAGGCGCATGTGGAGGGCGATATCAATGCCCAGCAGGCCGTCGTCAATGGAGTGGTGACTGGCAATATTGAATCGACAGGCCGTGTCGAGCTGCATGCGGGTGCCGATGTGAAAGGCAATATTTCTTACGCAACCATGGCCATTGAGCACGGTGCCAAGCTTTACGGCATGATGAGCAGCAACGATGCCAAACCGAATTGACAATGCGCGCCCCCTAGGCCATGTCGTCGTGATTGATGACGATGCTTCTGTCCGTCGGAGTTTGTCAACCATGCTGGAACGTCTCGGTTATGACGTTAGTTTGTACAACTGTGCGGATCATTTTTTACAAAACCCTGTCGTTCCTTTGCCTGCGGTGATTTTGTTAGACATACGCATGCCAGGCACCACGGGCATTGGCTTGCAGTCTCAGCTTAAATCATTGGCGCACAACGCGCCAGTGATTTTTGTGAGTGGCGACAGCCGGCCCGAAGAAATCATCACCGCCATGAAGCAGGGTGCGGTTGATTTTTTACTCAAACCCTTCACAGCACAAGTCATGATGGATGCGATACAGCGGGCTATGCACCTTTCGCACGAGGCCGTGGAGATCGCCGATAAAAATACTTGGATCACCCAGCGTTTGCAGAGACTCACGCCGCGGGAAATGGAGATCTGTCACTGGATGGTGCGCGGTTACTCGAACCAACAAATTGCCACCATTGATGGCAGTGCATCTGCCACTATCAAGCTGCACCGTGCCCGTGTGATGCAAAAAATGGCTGCTGACACCTTGCCCCATCTGATTGACATGCTGATTGGCTTGGACATTCCAGCGCCTCGTCGCCAAACGCCTCAAGTTTGAGTGGCGTCGCTGAAACCATGTGCTTTGGCATGCTTCAACCGCAATCGCACATGCAAGGCGCAAGCCGCAAACAAAACGACACATAGCAAGACTTCCACCATCGCAAGGTAATTGCTGGGTGCTGAGTCTCCCCAAGCGCGCACCACACCTTCGGTGAAGTACAACCAAATCAACAAACTCAGCCAACGGTAGGTGTACATGCGATTTTTCAGTAGCCCTGTGAGCGGAAAACACAGCGGTAACACCTTAAGGGCCATCAGCGTGCCACCAAGGCGCAAGGGGGCCAGCCATAACTCCCAAGCTAAGCCCAACACGATCAAGCCCATCAGGCTGCTGACGGCAATCAGGCGTGTGAGCGTCACGTGATGTAGCGAATTTTCTGGATAAGTCATGGTGGTGAGCATGGAAAGTGGGATGATTCAGTTCATGATTGTCCCGCAACTCCAAGACTTCTTTGAACGCCTCGCTCGATTCCCTTGGCGCAACACCGGTCGCACCTTGCGTCAACGTTTTCGCGATGATCGTTTGGGGCAAACTGCAGGAAGTTTGACCTTCACCACCACCATCGCTTTGGTGCCTTTGGTCACAGTGGCATTGGCTGTGTTGACTGCATTTCCCATGTTTGCTGATTTCCAAACCGTGCTGCAAAAACGCTTGGTTGAAAGCTTGGTGCCCGACAACATTTCTCGCCAAGTGTTAGGTTACTTGACGCTCTTTGCCAGTAAGGCCAGCAGCTTAGGTGCTGCCGGAGTGGCCGTGTTGTTGGCCTCTGCACTGGCTTTGGTGTTCACGATTGACCGCACGCTCAACGCGATTTGGCGTGTGCGCAAGCGACGTCCTCTTGCTCACAGCATGTTGTTGTATTGGACGACCATCACATTGGGGCCTTTGTTGATGGCTGCAAGTTTGGTCATAATGTCTCAGTTCGTTGCGGTGTCACGCGGGGCAGTGCCCAATTTGGTTGGAGATTTGCGTTGGTTTTTTAGCTTAGTAGAGTTCTTTTTACTGGCTTGGGCGGTCAGTGCGCTTTACCGTTTCGTACCCTATACCCAAGTGCGTTGGAGCCATGCCTTGGTGGGCGGTATTTGGGTGGCAGCTGCCACCGAAGTCGCCCGCAAAGTATTGGCCTATTACTTTGGGCTGATGCCCACGTATTCGGTGGTGTATGGCGCGTTTGCAACAGTACCAATTTTGTTGGTATGGATTTACTTGGCGTGGGCTATCGTGCTAATTGGGGCGGTGTTGGTGGCTAACTTGCCCAGTTTGTTGGCGGGTATTTCACGCGATGGCCGCAGCGTTGGCTGGCGTTTTCAGTTGGCATTGGAGGTGTTACAACGTTTGCAACTGGCACGCATCTCTGATCGGTACGGCGCAAGTCTAAGCACCTTGTGTCAAGACTTGGCGCTTGACCCTCTTCAACTTGAAGAGGTGTTGGCCACGCTGGTGGAGCTCGACTGGATTGCGCGTTTGAGCGAGTCGGTTGACGCCAGGCAAACCCATGTGCAAGAGGCGCGCTATGTGATGCTGGCTGACCCGCATCGCACGCATTTGGCCCCTTTGATGGCACGTCTTCTCTTGGTGCCCAGCGCCGAGTCGCAAGGGCTGTGGATGAAGTGGGAAGACTTGCGCTTGAGTGACGTGCTTTAAGTTTTGTAAGCTATATTGGTTCCATCATTGGAGGAGATAAAACTATGAAAGTCAGCGATATCCTGCGCGTCAAAGGCCAAAGCGGTGGCACCTTGTTCACCATCAATCCAATGGAGCCTTTGGTTTTGGCGGTCAATATCATGGCTGAAAAAGACATGGGCTCACTACTGGTGATGGAGCATGGCAGATTGGTGGGTCTGTTGACCTTTCGCGAGGTGATTCAAGCGCTCAGCCGCAACCAAGGGGCGCTGGGAGACGTGACGGTGCGAGGTGCCATGGATGCGCAACCCCTCACCTGCACGCCAGAGACCTTGATAGACGAGGTGCGTCGCATGATGCTGGGAAGCCATGCGCGTTACATGCCTGTGTTGAGTGATGGACAACTGGATGGTGTGATCAGTTTTTATGACGTGGCCAAGTCGGTTGTGGACAGCCAAAACTTTGAGAATCAAATGCTCAAGGCGTATATCAAAGACTGGCCAAGCGGCACTCCCGACTCAAACGGCAAGTAAGCCAAGTGGCCCTGTGGTGGTGGGATAATCTTGCCCCATGAGCGGCAATACTTTTGGAACCCTTTTCACCGTCACCAACTTTGGTGAATCCCACGGCCCAGCCATTGGCTGCGTGATTGATGGCTGTCCTCCGGGCTTAGCCTTGTGCGAGTTAGACATCCAGCACGACTTGGATCGTCGACGCCCTGGCACAAGCCGCCATGTGACCCAACGTAACGAACCTGACCAAGTGCAAATTTTGTCTGGTGTTTACGAAGGTAAAACCACCGGTACTCCCATCGCGTTGTTGATTCAAAACACCGACCAACGTAGCAAAGACTACGGCAATATTTTGCAAACCTTCCGTCCGGGTCATGCAGACTACACCTACTTCCAAAAGTTCGGCATTCGTGACCCACGGGGTGGCGGTCGTTCATCTGCACGTTTGACAGCGCCCACCGTGGCAGCTGGCGCAGTGGCCAAAAAGTGGCTCAAAGAAAAATTCGGTACTACCTTTTTCGGCTGTATGACGCAGCTGGGTGAGATGCCTATACCGTTTGAGAGCTGGGACCATGTGGGCCACAACCCGTTTTATGCACCCTGCGCCGACGTGCAAGCCTTTGAAGACTACATGGACAGCTTGCGCAAGGCGGGCGACTCGTGCGGCGCACGTATCCGTGTGGTGGCCAGCGGCATGCCTGTGGGATTAGGTCAACCGATATACGACCGCTTGGATGCTAGCATTGCCTTCGCCATGATGGGGCTCAACGCCGTTAAAGGCGTGGAGATCGGAGCTGGGTTTGCCAGCGTCGCACAGCGTGGCACCACTCATGGCGACTCACTCACCCCCAAAGGTTTTGTGACCAATAATTCTGGTGGCGTTTTAGGCGGCATCAGTACTGGCCAAGACCTAGAGGTGAGCATCGCCATCAAACCCACCAGCTCAATTTTGAGCCCACGTGATTCCATAGACCAAAACAGCCAACCTACCGAGGTGGTGACCAAGGGCCGCCATGACCCGTGTGTGGGCATTCGCGCCACGCCGATTGCTGAAGCCCTGTTAGCTTTGGTGGTGATGGATCACGCCTTGCTCCACCGTGCCCAGTGTGGCGATGTGCAGCTGTCAATGCCAGCGATTGCGGGTCATATTGGCACTGAAGTGTGAGTCATCCATTCAAAGAAGCGCGTTCAAGTAACGCGATTTCTCGTTTTCAGCTCTTCCCCTTCGCAGCGCTGTCTGCCAGCTACTTTGCGCACATCGGTTTTTTCAATCCGTATTTGCCGCTGTGGCTCAAAGAGCTGGGTTTTTCCATCACGATCATAGGCTTGCTCACCGCTGTGCAAGCTGCCACGCGCGTGCTAGCGCCCTATGGCTGGGGCTGGCTGAGCGACCACACGGGCAAGCGAGTGACATTACTGCGCTTTTGTGCGGGTGCGGCGTTGATTTGTTCCGCTGGCTTATGGGTCGAAGGCGGTGTGGTGTGGATTGCTGTGGTGTTGCTAATGATGTTCATCCACACCAGCGCCATGATGCCGATGAGCGAAGCGGCCTTAGCGCATTTGGTCAGCAGCGATCAGGGATTTGATTCGCACCGTTATGGCCGTGTGCGTCTGTGGGGTTCATTGGGCTTTTTAGTCACAGTGTTTGTGGCCGGCGCTTGGTTTGAGCATCAAGGCATGCAAAGCTTTCCTACCTGGGCTGTTGGCTCATTACTCACCCTCAATGTGAGTGTGTGGTGGCTCCCCGATCGCAAAGAAGTGGCCCATCACGACGCAGTGAAGCCTTCAGTTCTGCCGGTGTTGCGCCAACCCAGGGTGCAATGGTTTTTTGCCACGGTATTTTTTCATGTACTTTCGCACATTGGCATTTATGTGTTTTTCTCGCTCTATCTCGATGATCTGGGCTATAGCAAAACCATGATTGGTCTGCTGTGGGCTGTATCTGTGGCTGCTGAAATTGTGTGGTTCTTCACGCAAAGCCGTTGGTTGCCTTTGTTCAGCTTGTCCGCGTGGATGCTCATTTGTTCTGCAGCCATGGTGCTGCGCATGGTGCTGACCACTTGGGCGGCGCAATGGCTGTGGGTTTTGATGTTTGCTCAGTTGCTGCATGCACTCACCTTTGCCACGCAGCACACGGTATGTATTGCGTTGTTGTCGCAACAATTCCCCGGTCGTTTGAGGGGACGAGGTCAAGCCCTATATGCCTCGATTGGCTATGGCGTACCGGGCGTGTTGGGAGCCTTGGGCGGTGGCGCCTTGAGCGATGTATTTGGTTTGTCGTCTGTTTATGCTTGGTCGATCTTGACAGCTGTCATCGCCTGTGGGTGTGCTTGGCGAAGCGCAAGAGCAATTGCTTCGATTTCTGTGACACCCAATGATGCATAGGTACTTCGGCTTTTTCATGCATAAACAAGCCCATGCCAACACAGCACAACCAAGCAAACGCCGTCAAATAAAAAGCCGTATCAGGGTCGTAAAAATGGCTTTTGTTCCACATGCTGCTGAACAGCACAATCGCGGCGAAGTGCGTCAAGAACAAAACATAAGCGCTGTTGGATAAGCGATGTACCACCCGTTTCATGGGGGTCCAGCGAATCGTACCTCTTGGCTTGATGACCAACCATATCGCTGTGAACAAAGCTAAGCACAGACGCGAGCGAAATTCAAACCACAAAGCACCGAATGCCAATAAGGCAACGATCCAAAACACAGTTTGATCAAACTTAGAGCGCTTAGACCAAGCTGCTAAAACGCCTAAACCGTAAGCGCCAAAAAAATAAATGGCCCAGATGTCCAATTCTTTGATGCGGTTGAACTGCCACATTGAGGCGATGCATAACAAAGCGACACCGATGGATATGCGTTTGAAGCGATTGCGACGTACATCATGGCAAAGCACGATCAATACAACATAGAGCTGAAAATCAATTGCGACATACCAAGCACCGCTGCTCAAGGCTTCAAAACCAAATAAGTCAGATACCAAAAGCACGTGGGTAAGAAATTGCCAAGCATTTGGCTCTGTCGGCAGCCAATCTGCGTGAATACTAGTGCGCGACAGGCTGACGGCGCATGTGACGAGAGTCAAAGCCAAAACATAAAACGGTACCAACCGTAAATAACGTTTGCCAATGAGAACAAGGGGCTGATGAACAGGTTTACTCATGACCGATTGGCCAGCCAAATAACCACTGACGACCAAAAACACTTGTACCGCTAGCCGCGCATCTTCGTAAAGCCAGTTGACCAAGCTTGGCCATACCAAAGTCATGGTGTCAGCCATGGGGCCGTAAGCAGAAAAGTGGTGCCACACAATCAACTGTGCGGCAACGACTTTCAGCACATCAACCGTGATGGAGCGTTCTAGCAACCCATGCTTTCTGTGTGCGCTAATCGTTTGGCTTGAACACCAGCAGCAGCGGTGAGTGCACGCGACCATCGGTGTCACGTGGCAAGATTTCGGTCTTGTCGATGGCTTTGAGTACGGCGTTGTCCCACGCTGAGTTGCCGCTGGACTTGACCAACTTCTTGCTCACAATGGTGCCATCGGGGGCACAACGCACCTCCACTTCGGCAGCGGGGTTACCCGACACCGAGCTGGGGTCAAATGTGATGTTGGGTTTGACGCGAGCGCGGATGCGGCCGCCGTAGCTGTCAGAGGGGCCTGAGGACTTCATGGCTGTGCCGGTGGCGTTTTCGCTGCCGCTGGCGCCTGCAAGGCCAGCCATGCGCTTCATGTTTTCTTTGCGAATAGCCTCTAGCTTTTTGGCTTCCTCAGCCGAAGCTTTGCTGTCTTTTTGCTCAGCTTGCTTTTTCGCTTCTTTTTCTTTGCGTTCCTTCTCTGCGCGCTCTTTTTCTTTTTCTTTACGCTCTTTGTCCTTGCGCTCTTCTTCCTTCTTGGCTTCTAGTTTTCGCTTGTCTTCGTCGAGCTTAGCCTTGGCTTTCTTCTCGGCCTCTTTTTTGACTTCTTCTTTGCGGCGTTCTTCAGCCTTCAAAGCTTCTTGAAGTTTTTTATCTTCTTCGATTTTTCTTTTTTTCGCCAAAGCAATATCTGCATCGCGGTTGGGCGCTGGAGGCTCGGGTGCTTTCACCACAGGCTTGGGTACTGGTTCAGGCTTTGGCGCGGGAGGAGGGGACGGCGCTTCGACTTCGACCAACTTAGGCGCAGCAGCCATCGGCACGGCGGACCACAACTCGGCCTCGACCGACAAGCTGTTGTCTTGCTTCCACTGAATGCCTGCAGTGAGCGCCACGATCAGCAAAGCGTGCACCACCAAGGCTGCGCCCACAGAGCGGGCGGTTCCTTTCGGCGGTGGTGGAGCAAACTCCAGATGCTTTGCTTGCGCGCTCATGGCGGGTGAGATCAGTCGACCAGTTGAACCGACAGGCCCACGCGTTGCACGCCAGCGCGTTGTAGCGTGTCCATGGCTTTGACCACAGTTTCGTATTTGATGGTGCGGTCTGCGGTGATGACCACGGGGCCTTGCGCTGTTTCGCCTTGCAGCTCTCGCACGTCGCGGGCGAGGCCTAACAAAGTGCTGTTGAGCGACTTGTTCACGGTTCCCGTGCTTTTGACGGTGATGCGTTCTTCTTTGCTGATCTCCACGTGAATCACTTGGTCAGGCACAGTAGATGCTTTGCCCACGCTGGGCAAGTCAATCACGGTGGGTGAGATGAGGGGGGCCGTCACCATGAAGATGATGAGCAATACCAACATCACGTCAATGAACGGCACCATGTTGATGTCGTTCATGGCGCGGCGGCCGCGTCCTGAGCGAGGGGAGATAGAAGCCATGCTACGTCTCCAGCTTAATGGGTCATCGTGCCGGCGCTGTTGCGCTGCAAGATGTTGCTGAACTCTTCGATGAAGGTTTCTAACTTGATGGATACGCGGTCAATATCGCGTGAGAAACGGTTATAGGCCAACACCGCAGGAATCGCAGCGAACAAGCCAATGGCGGTCGCCACCAGCGCTTCGGCAATACCGGGTGCCACTTTGGCCAAAGTCACTTGCTGCATACCCGCCAAACCCGTGAATGCGTGCATGATGCCCCACACTGTGCCAAACAAGCCCACGTAAGGAGACACAGAGCCGACGGAGGCCAGCATGGAGAGGTTGGATTCAATTGCGTCCATCTCACGTTGATAGCTCGCTCGCATGGCGCGGCGTGCGCCGTCCATCAAAGCGCTGCTGTCGTTGATACGGCGTTCGCGCAGTTTTTGATACTCGCGCA
>CAJBHE010000098.1 GCA_903952885.1 uncultured Burkholderiales bacterium | reverse complement strand
CAATCCACATCACAAACAGCTGGTACACCACCAGGGCTGCCCAAGCGTAGAGCCACCACAGCGCGCCGCCAGCTTCCATGAGCCACAGCACCAACCAGAGAATGGGCAAGCCCAACACCATGCCGATGAACAAGCCTTTAAGCATATCGCTCACCCACAGCTTTGGCGTGGTGTTGTTAAAGCCAAAACGCTGCTCAATGCCAAAGGTTTGGTAAAGCGACAAAGGCAGTCCAATCAAACCGCCAATCAAACTAAAGCTCACCACCAGCGCAATTTGCTGGCCCATGCCTTCGCCCATCCAATCCAGCGTCACTTTGTTGAGCAGGTCTAAGCCGCCGAGCAATGTCCAAGCCATCAACGTGACGGCATCAAGCCCCAAGTCCATCAAGCCCACCCGTGACTTAGCCAATGTGTAGTCGGCGGCTTTTTGGTGTGCGTCTAAGCTGATGGTGTGGGCAAATGCCGCAGGCACTTGGGCGCGGTGTTGCGCCACGTGGCGCACTTGGCGGCCGCTGAGCCAAAGTTTGGTGAGCAGGTTGGCCACCAGCAGGGCAGCCAGCGTCAGAGTCATTGTGAGAGAAGGATTCATCATGGTGGCTGAGTTTAGATGATGGGCGACAATCTGGCCCATGTCTGAAGTTGCTCCCACTCCCGTTACCCCTGTACCTCCCAAACTCGCCAAGTCAGACCTGAACTTGGTCTGGCTGGATTGCGAAATGTCTGGCTTGGACCCCGAGCGCGAGCGTTTGCTTGAAATTGCGGTCATTGTGACCAGCCCCGATTTGTCGGTGCGCATTGAAGGCCCTGTGTTTGTGATTCACCAAAGCGACGAGTTGCTCAGCAAGATGGATGCTTGGAACAAAGGCACACACGGCAAGAGCGGTTTGATTGACAAAGTCAAAGCCTCCACCGTGACCGAAGAGCAAGCCCAAACACAACTCATTGCCTTCATGAAGCCTTATGTGTCCAAAGGCGTGTCGCCCATGTGTGGCAACACCATTGGGCAAGACCGTCGGTTCTTGAACAAATACATGCCCAAGCTTGAAGGTTGGTTTCACTACCGCAACGTGGATGTGAGCACCTTGAAAGAGTTGTCACGACGTTGGAAGCCTGAGGTGTTGAATGCTTTCAAAAAGGCCCAGAAGCACACGGCACTTGCAGATGTGCACGAGTCGATTGACGAGATGATTCACTACCGTGAACATTTCTTGAAACTTTAATTAGGTGATAACCCGAATCCGTGCCATAATAGTGATCTTCGCTACAAAGCCGTAGCGAATTTGTACATCTCCCTTCATTCACCGGGCTCGCCAAAAGAGCCCCAAGCACTGAATAAACCCCTAGCGGGTCAGAGCAGGTTCCGTTTGATGGTTGATGTTTTTTAACCTAGAACGGAGCAGCCGCACAACTTGCGGCGCTCACGTGCGAGAAAAATCATGACTGACACTTTAAATGTGACGGGCGAATTTGCGCCTGCCGAAACTATTTCTATGGCTGCTGAAAATGCAGTTTCCACTGAGGGCGCTCACACCCCCGAAGTTGCTCACGCTGAAGCTGAAGCACCTAAAGTCGAAGCGCCAAAATTGGAAGTTCCTAATGGCTTCGTCGAATTGGGCTTGGCCCCGGAACTGGTGCAAGCGGTGGCCGACCTTGGCTACACACAACCCACCACGGTTCAGCTCAAAACCATTCCTTTGGCTTTGCCATCTGCCAACGCAGATGCCAAGGCCGGCTTCATCGACTTGATGGTGTCTAGTCAAACAGGTAGCGGCAAAACAGCGGCTTTTTTGTTGCCCGTGTTGCACACCTTGCTCCAGCAACAGGCGCAAGCTGAAGCTGCCGACAAAGCAGCTTGGGACAAGCTCGTGGCTGACGCTGCGGCCAATGGCGAAGAGCCACCCAAGCGCGCCAAGCGCAAAGACCCCACCAACACACGCAACTTCAAAGCCCCAACACCTGGCGCCTTGATTGTTTGCCCAACCCGCGAATTGGCACAACAGGTGGCGCATGACGCCATCGACTTGGTCAAGCATTGCCGTGGTTTGCGCGTGGCCAACGTGGTGGGCGGCATGCCTTACCAGTTGCAAATTGCCAAGCTGCAAAACGCTGATTTGGTCGTGGCCACCCCCGGCCGTTTGCTCGACCTGCAACGCTCCATGCAAATCAAGTTGGACAAAGTCCAATTCTTGGTGGTGGACGAGGCCGACCGTATGTTGGACCTCGGGTTCTCGGACGACTTGGCTGAAATCAACCAACTCACCATCGACCGCAAGCAAACCATGATGTTCAGCGCTACTTTCGCGCCGCGCATTCAGCAGTTGGCCACACGCGTCATGCGTCAACCCCAACGCGTGCAAATTGACTCACCGCAAGAAAAGCACAGCAACATTCGTCAAATCTTGCATTGGGCGGACAACGCGCAACACAAGCGCCGTTTGTTGGACCACCTCTTGCGCGACACCACCATCAACCAAGCCATCATCTTTGCCAGCACCCAAATCGAGTGCGACGGTTTGGCCAATGACTTGCAACAAGAAGGTTTCTCGGCTGTGGCATTGCACGGCGCTTTGAGTCAAGGCTTGCGTAACCGCCGCTTGATGGCTTTGCGCCAAGGTCAAGTGCAGTTCTTGGTGGCGACCGATGTGGCCGCT
>CAJBHE010000097.1 GCA_903952885.1 uncultured Burkholderiales bacterium | reverse complement strand
TAAACACATGATTACCTCCCTCAACCCCGCCACGGGTGAAACGTTGGCCACCTTCAACGCACAAGATGATGCGCACATCGAACAAACCTTGGCGCAAGCCGATCGTTCGCAAAAAAAATGGGCGGCTTTGTCGCTGTCTGAGCGCTTGCCTTTCTTGCTCAATGTCGCTAAAACCTTACGCCGCAACAAAGATTCGCTAGCCCGCATCATCACCCTTGAGATGGGCAAGCCTTTGAATGAAGCCTTGGGTGAGGTCGAAAAATGCGCTTGGAACTTTGAGTACTACGCTGAAAGTGCGCCAGGCTACTTAGATGATCTGGTCATCCCCAGTGGCGCAACCGACAGCCGCGTGGTGTATGACCCCTTGGGTTTGATCTTGGCCGTCATGCCTTGGAACTACCCATTTTGGCAAGTGATGCGAGCAGCAGCGCCAGTGCTCGTGAGCGGCAATGCGTTGGTTCTCAAACATGCCAGCAACGTGCCGCAATGTGCGTTGGCCCTAGAAGGCGTATTCAAAGAAGCGGGCCTGCCCAGCGGTTTGTTCAGCACCCTTTTGGTTGGAGCCGCCAAAGTACCCGCCCTGATCAAAGACCCACGTATTTCAGCGGTGACCTTTACCGGATCGACGCCTGCGGGTCGGCAAATTGCAAGCACTGCCGCCGAAGCACTGAAGAAACAAGTGCTAGAGCTGGGTGGCTCTGATCCGTTCATCGTCTTGGCAGATGCCGATGTGCAAGCAGCGGCCACCGTGGCTGTCAAAGCACGTTTTCAAAACACAGGTCAAAGCTGCATTGCGGCCAAGCGTTTCATTGTTGAATCAGCCGTGGCAGATGAGTTTGTGGACGCCTTTTGCGCCATGACCCGCCAACTGGTCGCGGGGGACCCCTTGTCTGCCAACACCACACAGGGCTCTATGGCTCGTTTGAACTTACGTGATGAACTTCATGCACAGGTTCAAGCCTCGGTCAAGGAAGGTGCGCGACTCTTAATGGGTGGAAACCCCATTGCCGGTTCAGGCGCTTTCTACGAGCCTACGGTGTTCGACCATGTATTACCCACCATGACGGTGGCGCGTGAAGAAACTTTCGGGCCTGCTGCTGCCATTTTGCGTGTCAGCAATGCGCACGATGCCATTCACATCGCCAATGACTGCCCGTTTGGGTTGGGTGCTGCTGTGTGGACGCAAGACATTGATTTGGGCTATCGCTTGGCTCGCCAGATTCAAGCCGGTGCTGTATTCATCAACGGCATGGTGGCCTCTGACCCGCGTCTGCCATTTGGCGGAACAAAAGCCTCTGGCTATGGCCGTGAGTTAGGCATGTTGGGCATGCACGAATTCACCAATATCAAAACTGTTTGGCGCGGGCCCGCTCGCACTTGAAAGGAAATTTATGAAACACGCTGTTCTTCGACCTGATCAAATCAAAAGCCACGACCGTGGCGGTGGCGCTCGCACCACACCTCTGGTCTTGCCATCTATGGGGGCCAGCACCTTCATCAATGGCATTACAGAGTTTGCACCCAGCACGGCCATTCCATTTCACAGCCACAACTGTGAAGAGAGCGTGATGTTGCTTTCGGGCCATGCATATTTGGACATCGATGGTGAAGTTCATGAACTCAAGCCCCATGACACCACATTTATCCCACCCAATGTGTCACACCGTTTTCGCAACCGTTCAGACTCCGAACCGATGAAAATTTTGTGGACCTACGCCTCTGTCAGCGCAACGCGCACCTTGACCGAATCTGGCGAGACGCGTCCGATCACAGCGGAACACAACAAATAAACCAGAAACCAAGGAGCACACCATGGGACTTCGTTTTCTTGAACATTTACTCATCCTCACGCATGACCCGGATGGCACGCGAGATTGGTTTT
>CAJBHE010000096.1 GCA_903952885.1 uncultured Burkholderiales bacterium | reverse complement strand
GCGGCTGATGCGGCGCTGCGCTTCAATGCCACGCGCCATCACGATGAGGCCCGAGGTGTCTTGGTCGAGGCGGTGTACCACCAGTGCGTCGGTGTAAATGTCTTGCACGCGCTTGGACAAGCAGTCTTGCTTCTCAGGCCCACGGCCGGGCACGGACAGCAGGCCGCTGGGTTTTTCGAACACCAGCAGGTGTTCGTCTTCGTAAATCGGGGTCATCTTTAGTTGGGTTTATGTCGCGCGAGCTTGTGTTTGCTCTAGCACCACATTCGAGGTGGGTCTAGCCACGCAGGGCAGCACATAGCCCTCGGCTTTCTCTTCGGCGCTCAGGCCTGGCCACTCGACGGTGTAAGTTACTTCGCCACTCACCATGCGGCACAAGCACGTGCGACATGTGCCGTTGCGGCAAGAGCTGGGCAGTTCGATGCGCGACATTTCAGCAGCTTCTAGCAAAGTGAGGTCACCCTCCACGTCGTATTGCAAGCCAGCGGGCTCCACCTTGACGGTGAAGATTTCAAAATTCTCGGGGGCAGTCATGCTTAGATGGTTAATTCGAGGCGGTTAATTTCGCTTCCGCTTTGTCCAGCACCAGCGCGAGGTTGTCTAGCAAATCGGTTTGGCTGAATGAGCAGCTTTCTTCGCTGAACAAAGCGCTCGATTCAAGTCGGTCCACCAACTCAAGCCACACCTGTTCAAACTTGGGCGGCAAAGCTTTGAACAAAGCGTGTTGCCAACGCGCATCATGAATGAACGCTCGGTCGCCGCTGGCGTTGCTGCGAAAGTCGGCAAGTGCCGCGCGCAGAGTGGCCAGTGAGGCGGGTGCGTCAGGTGCGGCGAGTTCAGGAGCGAGCATCACTTGGGCTTAATTTTGCCGCGCGGTGCGACGTAAGTCGTGGGTGGGTTGGGGCGGTCCGAGACCGAAGTCTTGGGAGGTGACGTGTCCTTTTTAGGCTTCTTTGTCATTTTTTTGCTGTGTTGTTCGCCTTTGGCCATATCACCTTCTGTGTAGTTATCTCAACGTGAGATGGGGGAATGGTAATTCAGTCTCTTGCCACGTTCCCAAGGCCAAGTCCTGCACGTTGTAGGGGCCGATGTGCGTGCGTAACAGGCGCAGCGTGGGCAGACCTACAGCGGCGGTCATGCGGCGCACTTGGCGGTTGCGGCCTTCGCGGATGGTGAGCTCTATCCATGAGGTGGGCAAGGTTCGCCGCACGCGAATGGGCGGGTCGCGGTCCCACAGGTAGGCTGGTGCTTTTGCAGCGCGTGCGCGAGCGGGCAGGGTCATGCCGTCGTTGAGCATCACGCCGTTGCACAGGGTTTGCAGTGCGGCTTCATTGGCCACGCCTTCAACTTGCGCGAGGTAGGTTTTTTCCATCTTAAAACGTGGGTCGGCAATGCGGGCTTGCAGTGGACCGTCGTCGGTGAGCAGCAGCAGGCCTTCGCTGTCGGCGTCTAAGCGGCCGGCCACATACACACCGGGTAAGTCGATGAAGTCTTTCAGGCCGCGCCATTTCCCCTCGGGGGTGAATTGGCTGAGCACGCCGTAGGGCTTGTTAAAACGAATCAGCATGGCAGATGAAGAGCGAGCGAAGGCGTAAGCGTATCAGGCGTGGGCCTGCTGCACTGATAGCATGCCAGCATGACTGCCCATTTTGAAAGCGTGCAAAACGCCGCGATGTACCCCGATGCCTTTGACGTGGCAGCCCCCGAAATTGCCGTTGAGCGCGACCTGTGGCCGCGCAAGCAGGGCGTGTTTGTGCGTAATGTTCCTGTGTCTGAAGGCCTAGCGCTTGACGAGGCGGCTGAGGAAGAGCCTGCCACAGCACCTGTTAAAACCGCGTTGCGCGAATTAGGCATAGGCCAGTTTGGCTTTGTGCCCCAGTGGGTCAAGTCGGCATCGGACGCCAAGCTGCGTTCTACCAAGATGGTGAATGCCCGCTCTGAAACGGTCACCACCTCCAACAACTTTCGTGATGCATGGCTGGCAGGACAGCGCTGCATCGTGCCGATGATGGCGTTTTTTGAAGACGACTGGCGCAGCGGCAAAGCCGTGCCCACGCGTATCACCCGCGTGGACGGCAAGCCCATGGGCGTGGCGGGCATTTGGGAGCGTTGGACCAAGGACGGCACAGAAATCATCAGCTTCACGATGCTGACAGTGAATGCCAACAGCCACGCCTTGCTGCACCGCTACCAACAAAACGGCAACGAAAAACGCATGCCCGTCATCTTGGGCGAAGGCGCGTATGACGCGTGGCTCAATACAAAAGCCGAGAAAGCCCGCGAATTCATGCGCGCTTACTCGGCTAACTTGTTGACGGCCAATCCCGTCGAAAAGAAGTAATTACTTCACTTCTGTCACGAACTGCTCGCGTGGGCGGCGCACTTTCTTGAGCGGTGCGAGCCAGTCTTGCTCAGCCAAGCGATAGCCCAAAGGCATGATGGCCACGCTGCGCAAACCGCGTGCGTGCAAGTTCAAAATTTCGTCCACGGCTTTCGGGTCGAAACCTTCCATCGGCGTGGCGTCCACTTCTTCAAACGCTGCAGCGATCAACGATGCACCCAAGCCAATGTAGGCTTGGCGAGCGGCGTGTTCGAAGTTCACATGTGCGTCACGCGCAGGGTAGTTGGCCAACAACATTTGGCGGTAGTTTTCCCAGCCTTCGTTTGTGCCGCCGCGCTGTGCGTTCGTCAGGTCAAACATCATGTTGATGCGATCAGCGGTGTAGGTGTCCCACGCAGCAAACACCAACAGGTGCGAGCCTTCGGTGATCTGCGCTTGGCCGTGTGCGCTGGCTTGAATCTTGGCGCGCACTTCTGGGTTGGTAACCAACACAATTTCAAACGGCTG
>CAJBHE010000095.1 GCA_903952885.1 uncultured Burkholderiales bacterium | reverse complement strand
TGACTTCGTAGATCGATTGCTCAGTCACCAAACCGCAGGCGCTGAGCAGGCAACAGATCAGCAGAACGAAACGCATCAAAAGCGAAAGCCCACTGCCAACCTTGTGATGTTGGCATCCGTGAAGTTGGCTTTTTGGTCATACGCCATGCGAACAAAGTAATCGCGCACATCCAAGGTCACCGACAAGCCGTTTCCTTTGAGCTTTTGCTCGCCCACATCACTCGCACCTGAACGCTCAAACGCATCCAGCGTCAAGCCCATGGCATTGGGCAAAGTGCCGCGCCACACCAAGTGCGTCACACGCTGGCCTGTTTTCAAACGGTCATCAAAAATTTGATACAGCGAAAACTGCCCTAGCTGGCGTTGCGAATAAGTGCCGCCCCACAACACCGAGTCATTCGGGTCGAAGTTCAAGTTGTAATAGGTCTTGGTATTGGTACGCCCCCAACCCAGCAAGGGTGAAAAGCCATCGACATTGTCTTGCTTGCCATCCCACGTGATGCTGCCGCCCACAAAGCCACCGCTAGCAACTTGTAGAGACGAAATCAACTGACCATAGGAGGCCAAACTGGTGGCCTGTTCGACGCCTGCACGCGACTGCGTGAAGTTGTTTTTGTCTTGGTAATAACCCAACCAAAATTTGGTGTCTTGGGTGTTGCCACGCACGTTGACATCTGTTGCGTTGGATTTGGTCACTGAGTCGCGGTAACTGCCGAGTGAGAACTTCCAAGCCACTTCTTGGTCAGGTTTCAAAGGATCAATCGGGTCGATGTTCGCGCGGTCTTGACTGGCATAACTGAAAGACACGGCAAACAAGCCCACCATAACCATCGCCGCAACACAAAGATCAGCTCTCACCCTTGGCTCCGCGTCCCATCAGAACAGCTACCGCTTTTGTGGGATTTATTTGCCCGTCAAGCAATGACACCACGGCCTGTGCGATGGGCATGTCCACGCCCAAGTGCTGCGCACGTTGCACCACGGTGCGAGCGCAATACACACCTTCGGCCACGTGGCCCAGTGAATCCACTGCTTCTTGCAGCGTCAGACCTTGCGCCAAGGCCAAGCCCACTTTGCGGTTGCGGCTCAGGTCACCCGTCGCAGTGAGCACCAAGTCGCCCAAACCAGACAGGCCCATGAAGGTTGCAGACTTTGCGCCAAGTGCAAGGCCAAAGCGAGTCATTTCAGCCAAGCCGCGTGTGATGAGTGCAGCTCGCGCGTTGAGGCCCAGTTGCAAACCATCACACAAACCGGTGGCAATGGCCAACACATTTTTCACAGCCCCGCCCACTTCTACGCCCACGATGTCGTCGTTGGCGTACACGCGCAGGCTGTTGTTGTGAAAAGCTTGCACCATGGCGTCGCGCACCGCATTGTCGCTACTTGCAGCTACCAAGGCAGTGGGCATGCCGCGCGCCACTTCTTGCGCAAAGCTAGGGCCGCTAAGTACGCCACCACGCAGTGCGGGGGCCACTTGGACTTTGACTTCGTGCGCCATCAGGCCAATACCACTTTGAGAAGCGTTTGGTTGCGCTGCCTCAAAGCCTTTGCATAACCACGCCACAGGCACTTTGTCACCCAAGAGGGGCGCAAGCTGCACCAGCAAGCCGCGCAGGCTGCTCATGGGAGAGCCAATGACCACCAAATCTTGCTCAACCAACCAAGGGCCGAGAGGGGCTGACGACACTTGCACGCCTGCGGTGAAAGACAAGTTAGGCAAGTAGCGGGTGTTCACACGCTCGGCTTGCATGGCAAGAGCTTGGGGCACATCCCGTGCCCAGAGCGTCACAGTGTGGTGTGTTCCGGCGTTGATCGCCAGCGCCGTACCCCACGCGCCTGCACCTAAAACGGCAATCTTCATGTCGACGGCCTAATGCGTGAAATTACTGAACAGATCCAGCCGCTTGTTGCTGCTGTTGTTCGTACATGGCTTGGAAGTTGATTTCTGCCAAGTGCACGGGTGGGAAGCCAGCGCGCTGAATCACGTCAGCCACGTTGCCACGCAAGTAGGGATAAATGATTTGTGGGCAAGCAATGCCGATGACAGGACCCATTTGGTCTTCAGGCAAGTTGCGCACTTCAAAAATGCCGGCTTGCTTGGCTTCGACCAAAAACACCACTTTGTCATCAATCTTGGTGGTCACAGTGGCGGTAACGCTGACTTCGACGATGCCGTCAGCCACTTGTTCCATGCCCACAGCCAACTGAATGTCGACAGAAGGTTGTTCAGTGCTGGTCAGAATAGCTGGCGAGTTGGGCTGCTCCAAAGACAGGTCTTTCAAATAGACGCGTTGAATTTGAAACACGGGCGTAACTTGTTCTTCTGACATGGGTTTTTTCCTAAAACAAAAAAATGCCCGCATCGGCTATACCGAAGCGGGCAGCAAATCGGGACGGCTGAATTATGTCAGCTCAAGATTGCAGCAATGCGACTAAACCGCCTTTGGCGTCGAGGGCCACCAAATCGTCGCAGCCGCCCACATGTGTGTCGCCAATAAAGATTTGCGGCACTGTGCGGCGACCCGTCACTTCCATCATGTGCGCACGTGCCACTGGATCGGTATCGATGCGAATTTCTTCAATCTGGGCCACCCCCTTGGCGTTCAACAACTGCTTGGCGCGAATGCAATAAGGACAAACGGCGGTGGTATACATTTTGACGGCGGGCATAGGGAGTTCTCCGAGGTAATTCAGGCCAAAAATTAGGCTTTTGCAACAGGCAGGTTAGCTTCTTTCCAAGCTTTCAGCCCGCCGTGCAAGGAATGCACCTTCTCATAACCCAGTTTTATCGCGATGGCTTGGGCACGCTTTGAGCGAGAACCTGCAGCGCATACCATGATGACAGGTGTGCTTTTATTTTTCACGGTCTTGCCCAAACGGTCTTCCAACTCGTCCAACGGCACGTTCACAGCGCCTTTGATGTGGTTTTGGGCAAACTCGTCCGCGCTACACACATCAATCACCATGCCTTTTTCCCGGTTCATGCATTGAACGGCTTCTGTAGGCGAAATGCCAGTGGCCGTTGCGCCTTGCACCACCGGCAGCAGCAAAAAGAAGCCAGTGCTCAGGGCGATGGTGATCAACATCCAGTTGTCGAGAATAAATTTCACAGGGGAATCCAGTTCAAAAAAGCAAAAAAGAGAGATTAAAAGTATCGCGTCAGGCCAGCATTCTAAAATCACTGCCAACCTTTCACTGACTTTGTTTGAATCACCATGTACAAGCTCGTATTGATCCGCCACGGGGAATCCACCTGGAACCTTGAAAACCGCTTCACCGGCTGGACCGATGTAGACCTCACCCCCACCGGCATCGAACAAGCCAAGAACGCAGGCAAGCTTCTCAAGGCCGAAGGCTACGAGTTTGACGTGGCCTACACCAGCGTGTTGAAGCGCGCCATTCGCACCCTGTATCTCGCTTTGGACGAGATGGACTGCATTTGGTTGCCCGTCATGAAAAGTTGGCGTCTGAACGAGCGCCACTACGGTGGTTTGCAAGGCTTGAACAAAGCCGACATGGCTAAGCAATACGGCGACGAGCAAGTGTTGGTCTGGCGCCGCAGCTACGACACCCCACCGCCTGAGCTCGAAGCACACGACCCACGCAGCGAGCGTGGTGACGCCCGCTACGCCAAACTCGACCCCGCACAAGTGCCGCTGACCGAGTGCCTGAAAGACACCGTGGCCCGCGTGATTCCGTTCTGGAACGAGTCCATGGCCCCTGCCATCAAAGCGGGCAAACGCATCGTGGTGGCCGCACACGGCAACTCGATTCGCGCTTTGATCAAGTATTTGGACGGCATCAGCGACCAAGACATCGT
>CAJBHE010000094.1 GCA_903952885.1 uncultured Burkholderiales bacterium | reverse complement strand
GGTGCATTTGCTGAGCGTGTGCGCTTCTCTGCTGTGTTGTTGTTCTCTGCCATTTGGTTCACGTTCAGCTACTTGCCAGTGGCCCACATGGTTTGGTATTGGGACGGCCCTGACGCCATCACCGACGCTGCGACATTGGAAACTGTGACGGCCGCTGCTGGCTGGTTGTGGGCCAAGGGTGCGTTGGACTTTGCTGGCGGTACAGTGGTGCACATCAACGCTGCGGTGGCAGGTTTGGTCGGTGCTTATGTGATCGGCAAGCGTACGGGCTACGGCAAAGAGTCAATGGCTCCTCACAGCTTGACATTGACCATGGTTGGCGCATCTTTGTTGTGGGTGGGTTGGTTCGGTTTCAACGCCGGTTCCAACCTCGAAGCCAATGGTGTTGCAGCCCTTGCTTTCGTGAACACCTTGGTGGCAACTGCTGCTGCGACTTTGGCTTGGATTGCTGGTGAAGCATTGGCCAAAGGCAAAGCGTCTATGTTGGGCGCAGCCTCTGGTGCAGTGGCTGGCTTGGTGGCGATCACCCCAGCGTGCGGTTTCGTGGGCCCCATGGGAGCCATCGTGATCGGTGCTGCAGGCGGCTTCCTCTGCTTGTGGGGTGTGAACGGTCTGAAACGCCTGTTGGGCGCTGACGACTCACTCGATGTGTTCGGTGTGCACGGCGTGGGCGGTATCGTGGGCGCATTGTTGACTGGCGTGTTTGCAGCGCCTTCACTCGGCGGCACAGGCATCTTTGATTACGTGGCCAACACTGTCAGCGCTGACTACTCGATCAGTGGCCAAGTGTTGATCCAATTCGAAGCTGTGATCACTACGATTGTTTGGTCTGGCGTGGTGTCAATCATCGCCTTCAAACTGGTGGACATGGTTCTGGGCCTGCGTGTCACGGAAGAAGAAGAGCGCGAAGGCCTCGACATCAGTTCACACGGCGAAACGGCCTACCACCGTTAATTTTTCAAGCGTTTCAAGTTTTCCTTGGACTTCACAGCCCGCACCTGAGCAATCAGGGCGGGCTTTTTTATTTTTAAACGGGGCTGTGCAAAAAATTCAAAACCAGAGGCAGACCTAGCGACTACCATGTCGGCCATGCAAGACACCCTGCAATACTTCACCGACCGCATTCTTCACGCCTCCAAATCTGGCCAACCTTTGCGCATGCAGGGGGGCGGTACCAAAGACTTTTTGGGCCAATCGATGCAAGGTGAGGTGCTGGACACGACGTCCTACAACGGCATCTTGAGTTACGAACCGAGCGAACTGGTCATCACGGTGCGCTGCGGAACACCGCTGGCAGAAGTAGAAGCCGCCTTGGCGCAAAAAGGACAGTGTTTTCCTTTTGAGCCGCCGCACTTTGGCGCAGGGGCAACGGTGGGTGGCATGGTGGCTGCAGGCTTGAGTGGTCCTGCGCGTCCCAGCGTGGGCACGGTGCGCGACTTTGTGCTCGGCGCTCGCGTCATCAACGGCAAAGGCGAACACCTGACCTTTGGCGGCCAAGTGATGAAGAACGTGGCTGGCTACGACGTGTCGCGTTTGCTTGCGGGAAGCTGGGGGCAGTTGGGCCTCATCACCGAAGTATCTTTGAAGGTGTTGCCGGTTCCCCCCGGCGAAACCACCTTGGTATGTGCCGGCGTGTCGCAATCCCAAGCTTTGAGACTCATCAACCAGTGGGGTGGTCAGCCGCTTCCACTGAACGCCAGCGCATGGATAAACGACCCCACGGCAGAGCCCGTGCAAGACTTTTTCTTTGTGCGTTTGCGTGGCGCAATCGCAGCCGTAGACGCTGCCGTAACCAAGATGAGTGCCGATGTGCAAGCCTTGGGCGCGCAGGTCACGCGCATGGACGCTTCAGTTGTCGAAGTCGACTGGAAAGCCAGTCGCGAACAAACCTTGGACTTTTTCCAAGCACCCAATGAGCAAGACTGTTTGTGGCGCTTGAGTGTGCCGCAAACTGCGCCCGTGTTGGATGTGCAAGTCAACGGCGCGGTGTGTCCACAATACGTCGAATGGCACGGCGCACAGCGTTGGTTGTGGGCCCCTGCGGCTCAAGCCGAGCACGTGCGCGAAGCAGCCGTGAAGGCGGGAGGACACGCCACCTTGTTCCGCACCAGTGCCGCTAGCCGCCAAACCTTGGGCGATGTGGACAAGCAAGCGGGCGTGTACACACCGCTCAGTGCGGTGCAACAGCGCATTCAAAACGAACTAAAAAAGCAGTTTGATCCAGCGGGCATCTTCAATCCCGGCCGGGCTTAAACAACAGACGCCAGTACAGAGCCCCACATGCAAACCAACCTCGCCCCCCAATACGTCGGCACGCCCGAAGGCGAACAAGCCGAAGCCATTTTGCGCAAGTGCGTGCACTGTGGCTTTTGCACTGCGACGTGTCCCACTTACCAGCTGCTTGGCGACGAGCTAGACGGTCCGCGCGGGCGTATTTATTTGATCAAGCAAGTGTTAGAGGGTGCCACCCCAACGCGTAAAACACAGCAGCACTTAGATCGCTGTCTGACTTGCCGCAACTGCGAAAGCACCTGCCCCAGCGGCGTGCAATACGGCCACTTGGTGGATGTGGGCCGCAAAGTGGTGGATGCGCAAGTGCCGCGTCCCATGGGCGAGCGCCTGTTGCGTTGGGCCTTGAAAGAAGGCTTGCCTTCGCCTTTGTTTGCCCCTGCCATGAAGCTGGGCCAAGCGTTGCGTGGTGTTTTGCCCGCCAAGCTCAAAGCCAAAGTGCCTGCACCGCAAACTGCCGAGCGCAACGGCGTAGTGTGGCCTACTCAAACCCACGCTCGCAAAGTGTTGATGTTGGCAGGCTGTGTGCAGCCCGCGATGCTGCCCAACATCAACACCGCCACGGCGCGTGTCTTGAATGCGGCGGGCATTCAAACCCTCGTCGCGCCCAAGGCGGGTTGCTGCGGCGCGGTGAAGTTCCATTTGAATGACCAAGACGGCGGCAAGGCCCATATGCGCGCCAACATCGACGCCTGGTGGCCGTTTGTTGAGCAAGGTGTTGAAGCCATTGTGATGAACGCTTCAGGTTGCGGTGTGATGGTGAAAGACTACGGCCATGTGCTCAAAGACGATGCTGCTTACGCCGTAAAAGCTAAGCGCATCAGCGACCTCACGCAAGACTTGAGCGAGTTGCTGCCCGAGTTGGTGCCCGTGTTGAAGCCAAAGCTCAGAGCGAATGTGTTGGCCAATGCAGGCATGCAAGCCTTTCACCCGCCCTGCACTTTGCAGCATGGCCAACAGCTCAAGGGCGGTTTAGAAAAGCACTTGGGTGAGTTGGGCTTTGCCGTTCAAGTGGCGACGATGGAATCGCATTTGTGCTGTGGCTCAGCCGGCACTTACAGTGTGCTTAATCCTGAGATCGGTACCACCTTGCGTGACCGCAAGCTGGCTCACCTAGATGCGCTGAAGCCGAGTGCGATTTTGAGTGCCAACGTGGGTTGCATCACCCACTTGCAAAGCGGCACGGATGTGCCAGTTAAGCATTGGGTAGAAGTGTTGGATGAAGCGCTGAATTAGACGGGCGCTACAAATACGCCGCTGTCGAGTTCACGCAGCCAAAGCTGCTTCAATATCACCTGCCAATTTGGCTGGTGCATCCATCGACGCATAGCGTTTGAGCACGCGCCCGTCTTTGCTTACTAAAAACTTAGTGAAGTTCCATTTGATGGCTTCACTGCCCAATAGGCCGGGAGCCTCTGATTTGAGCCACTTGAACAGTGGGTGTGCATCGTTCCCATTGACTTCGACTTTTTCCATCATTGCAAAGCTCACGCCGAAGTTACGTTGGCAAAATGCGCCAATTTCCTCGTTGGTACCCGAGTCTTGCGCGCCAAACTGGTTGCACGGGAAACCAATGACCGCCAAGCCCTTGTCGCCATAGGTTTTGTGCAGCGCTTCTAAGCCTTCAAACTGGGGCGTGAAACCGCAAGCGCTGGCGGTGTTGACGATCAGCAGCACTTGGCCTTGCAGGTCTGCAAAAGACAAGGGGTTGCCGTCAATTTGGTGTGCGGTGAAGTTGGCGAGGTGTGTCATAGATTAGCCGTGCAAGTCGTCGTCGCGAGCGATGTGCATCAATCGCGCGAGCTCTTCGCGATGATGCAGGTGGTTGTGCTGATGCCAAAGCTTAATGAGCCACATCGCGTAGCCCACCAGAGCGCCAAACGCGGTGATGGCCCCAAATGCGCTCAAGCCCATGCCTGTGCTGAAAGTGTACAAAAAGCCGAGGCTCAAAATGCACAGCTGCTCATTCATGTTTTGCACCGCGATCGATCGGCCTGCACCCATGAGGTTGTGGCCACGGTGTTGCAGCAGCGCGTTCATGGGAACGACCAAGAAGCCACCCAAACCACCCAAAATAATCAGAAAGGGCACGGCCAACCAAAGGTTGTCGATGAAGTTCATGGCAATCACCAAGCAGCCCATGGCAATGCCCAAAGGCATGAGGCGTGTGGCGTGATCGAGCTTCATCTTCATCGAGGCAACTACCGCGCCCACGGCAGTGCCGATGGCCACCACGCCTACCAAGCTGGAGGCTTGGGTGGTGGAGTAGCCCAAAGCAGCGGCGCTCCATGCCAGCACGATGTAGCGCAAATTGCCACTCACACCCCAGAACAAAGTGGTGGTCGCCAAAGAAATTTGACCCAACTTGTCTTGCCACAAACGCTTGTTGCAATCCCAAAAATCTGGAATCAGCGCCAACAGATTGCGAGCCATGCTTTGATTGGTGTCGAGGTGCATGGGGATCAGCGCGGCGCCTGTGTAAGGAATGCGCTTGTTGAACCAAGCCGCCAAAACGTAGAGTGGAATCAACAAACAAATGGCTGCCTCAGCCGAGGTGTCGATACCCGTGTTGATGAACGGCACATCAAAAGACAACACCCAGGTAGAGAAGTTGTGCCCTACCAACTGGCCGCCCAGCAGAACGCCCAAGATGATGGACGCAATGGTCAAGCCTTCAATCCAGCCGTTGGCTTTGACAAGTTGCGACGCGGGCAATAGCTCGGTCAAGATGCCGTATTTCGCTGGCGAGTAGGCGGCCGCGCCAAGGCCCACCACCGCATAGGCGAACAAGGGGTGCACACCAAACAACATCATCAAGCAACCCACCACTTTGATGGTGTTGCTCAGCAACATGACCTCGCCTTTGGGTCTGGAGTCGGCAAAAGCGCCGACGAACGGGGCAAGAATGACGTAGAAAAGTGCAAACATGGGCACCAATGCGGCGCGTTGCCACTCTGGTGACCCATCGGATTTGAGTAATTCGACCGCTGTGACGAACAGGGCGTTGTCGGCCAACGAACTGAAAAACTGGGCCGACATGATGGTGTAAAAACCGCGCTTCATAGATGGGTCTGGCAGACGCGCAGAGGCCTGCGTGACTGTTGATTTTTCTTTCTTTTTTAACTACCCAAGGTTATATCACGCGGGTGCCACAATATTGCTTATGCCCCGCCCGATACAAGCCTTTGTTCATACCGACGCCTTGCGTCACAACCTCGAGCGCGTGCGCGCTGCTGCACCCGACGCCCGCGTCTGGGCGGTAGTCAAAGCCAACGCATATGGCCATGGCATTGCGCATGTGTTTGAAGGTTTACGTGGGGCCGATGGCTTTGCCTTGCTAGACCTCGACGAAGCGCAACGCATGCGTAGCTTGGGCTGGCGCGGACCGATCTTGCTGTTAGAGGGCGTGTTTGACATGCGTGACCTCGAGCTGTGCTCGCGACTCGACTTGTGGCACACCGTGCATTGCGATGAACAAGTGGACATGTTGAGCGCCCACAAAACACAAGTGCCGCACCGCATCTTTCTCAAGATGAACAGCGGCATGAACCGCCTCGGGTTTACGCCTGCCCGTTTTCGGTCAGCCTGGACGCGCTTGAACCAATTGCCGCAAGTGGATGAAATTTCTCTGGCTACACATTTCAGCGATGCCGATGGCCCCAAAGGTGTGGCCGAACAAATGCGTGTATTCACCAAAACCACCGAAGACTTGCCCGGTGAGCGCACCACCTGCAACAGCGCGGGCTTGCTGCGCCACGCCAGCGATGGGGCGGTGGCGGCAGATTGGGTGCGCCCGGGTATTGCACTCTACGGTAGCTCTCCAGATTTTCCCGAGCGCAACATCGCGCAATGGGATTTGCAACCCACCCTGAGCTTGCGCAGCCGCCTCATCGCCACCCAAGATTTGCAAGCGGGCGACTCCGTGGGTTACGGCTCGACGTTCACCGCCGATACACCAATGCGCATTGGCATCGTGGCCTGCGGTTATGCCGATGGCTACCCGCGCCATTGCCCCACGGGCACGCCCGTAATGGTCGATGGTGTGCGCACCCGCACCTTGGGACGCGTGAGCATGGACATGATTGCGTTGGACCTGACGTCTTGTGCTGATTCTGGTCACGGCAGCGAAGTCACACTCTGGGGTAAGTCCAGCAGTGGTTCTGTGCTGCCCATTGACGAAGTGGCCCAAGCAGCTGGCACAGTTGGGTACGAGTTGATGTGCGCCCTATCTGGGCGCGTAGGCATCACGCAAGACTGAGTTGCACCACTGGCTATTTATCCAGTAATATTGGCGCATGGCCAAAGAAAAAACCCAATACACCTGCACCGACTGCGGCGGCATCACGCCTAAGTGGTTGGGCAAATGCCCAAGCTGCAATGCGTGGAACACGCTGATTGAAACTGCGGCTGACAGCAGCGGCCCCACCAAAAACCGCTACGCAGGCATGGCCGCTTTGGCCCCCGCTTCTGAAGTCGCCATCCTCTCTGACATCGAAGCGCAAGACGTGGCCCGCACCCCCACCGGCCAAGAAGAACTCGACCGCGTGTTGGGCGGCGGCATGGTGCAAGGTGGCGTGGTGTTGATTGGCGGTGACCCTGGCATTGGCAAATCAACTTTGATTTTGCAAGCCATGGACGGCCTGCAGCGCAGCGGCATGAGCACCCTGTATGTGACGGGCGAAGAGTCTGCCGCGCAAGTGGCGTTGCGCTCGCGCCGCTTGGGGCTGGACCACAGCCAAGTGCAAGTATTGGCCGAAACACAGCTTGAAAAAATACTGGCCACCGTCGACAGATTGCAGCCTGCGGTGGTGGTGATGGACTCCATCCAAACGGTGTACTCAGACCAACTCACCAGCGCCCCAGGCTCGGTGGCGCAGGTGCGCGAATGCGCCTCACACCTCACCCGCATGGCCAAGTCCTCAGGCACGGCGGTGGTGTTGGTGGGTCACGTCACCAAAGAGGGAGCACTCGCTGGCCCTCGTGTGCTCGAGCACATGGTGGACACGGTGTTGTACTTTGAGGGCGACACACATTCGACCTATCGCTTGGTGCGCGCCATCAAAAACCGCTTTGGTGCTGTGAATGAAATTGGTGTGTTCGCCATGACCGAAAAAGGCTTGAAGGGTGTAAGCAACCCCAGCGCTATTTTCTTGAGCCAACATGCCGAGCCCGTGCCCGGCAGTTGCGTGCTGGTCACGCTCGAAGGCACGCGCCCCATGTTGGTAGAAATTCAAGCCTTGGTTGACAGCGGTGGCCCGTCACCCCGTCGCCTAAGTGTGGGCCTGGATCGCGACCGCTTAGCCATGTTGTTGGCCGTGCTGCATCGCCACGCGGGTGTGGCGTGCATGGACCAAGACGTGTTTGTCAACGCTGTAGGCGGTGTGCGCATCAGCGAGCCAGCAGCTGACTTGGCGGTGATGTTGTCGATTCAAAGCAGCTTGCGCGGCAAGCCTTTGCCCCAAGGCTTTATTGCCTTTGGTGAAGTGGGCTTGGCCGGCGAAGTGCGCCCCGCACCGCGTGGGCAAGAGCGCCTGAAAGAAGCAGCCAAATTGGGCTTTACCGTGGCCATCATCCCCAAAGCCAACGCGCCTAAAAAGTCCATCCCAGGCATGACGGTGCATGCCGTGGAGCGGGTGGACGAGGCCATCGGCTTGGTGCGCGAGTTGGGTTAGTTGTTGTCATGGCGCAGTAGAAGTCACGTCTAAGATGCAGCAGAGCCTGACACAATAAGCGCATGAACTTTCAAAGATATTTGGTGCCCATTGGCACGGTGGGCTTCATGGCTTGGGCGTGGCAAACATGGCAATGGATGGGCGTTGCCATGGTTTTGACTGGTGGCGTCATGTGGCTGCTGCTCTATTTCACGCGCTTGGTGCAAATCATGAAGCGGGCCAGCAACCGTCCGATAGGTTTTGTGGACAGTGCCGTCATGCTCAACGCCAAGCTTAAAGCGGGTGCGAGTCTGATGCACGTCATTGCCATCACCCGTGCTTTAGGTCAACCCGAAACCGACAAGGGCGCGCAGCCCGAAGTCTTCAGCTGGCGTGATGGCAGCCAATCGGTGGTGCGGGCCGTGTTTGTTCAAGGTAAGCTGCAAAGCTGGACCTTGGATCGTCCCTTCCAAGCCACAGACGTTGAGCCGGTGAGTCACGCGGCCAACGACTAAGCGCTTTCAACTGGCGGGCTTTATCAGCGAGCTTTAGCGCCGCTAAAATGAACCATTACGCCAAAACTGGCGACCCCCACAACATCAGTCCAAAGGAAATCCCATGAGCGTAGTCATCCCATCCATGTCTGACCGTGACGGCAAAATCTGGATGGACGGCCAGCTCGTCGATTGGCGCGATGCCAAGATTCATGTGTTGAGCCACACCTTGCACTACGGTTGCGGCGCCTTCGAAGGCGTGCGCGCTTACAAAACCGAGCAAGGTACAGCCATCTTCCGTTTGCAAGAGCACACCGAGCGCCTGTTCAACAGCGCCAAGATTTTGCGCATGGCCATCCCTTTTACCAAAGACCAAGTGAATGAAGCACAGCGCGCTGTGGTGCGTGAGAACAAATTGGAGTCGGGCTACATTCGCCCCCTCACTTGGATTGGCGACAAAAAGCTGGGCGTCAGCCCCAAAGGCAACACCATCCATTTGATGGTGGCTGCCTGGACTTGGGGCGCGTACCTGGGTGAAGAAGGCATGAAGCGCGGCATCCGCGTGAAGACCTCTAGCTACACCCGCCACCACGTCAACATCACCATGACGCAAGCCAAGGCGGTGAGCAACTACACCAACTCCATCTTGGCCAACATGGAAGTGACCGACGAAGGTTACGACGAAGCCCTGTTGCTCGACACCTCAGGCTTTGTGTCTGAAGGCGCTGGCGAAAATATTTTTGTAGTCAAAGACGGCGTGATCTACACCCCCGACTTGTCTGCTGGCGCTTTGAACGGCATCACCCGCAACACCGTGTTTCACATTGCCAAAGATTTGGGCCTTGAAATTGTGCAAAAGCGCATCACGCGCGACGAGGTGTACATTTCTGACGAAGCCTTCTTCACAGGCACTGCTGCCGAAGTGACACCGATTCGCGAACTCGACCGCATCGAGTTGGGCAAAGAAGGTTACTTGGGCAGCCGTGGCCCGATCACTGAAAAAATTCAAACGGCGTTCTTTGACATCGTCAACGGCCGCAACCCTAAGTACGCACATTGGCTGACAAAGGTTTAAACATGAGCAACCCAGTTGAACTCTTGGCGAAAGACCTCAATGGTCATGGGGGCGTGTTTTGCCCCAGCGAGAAAGCCGACATGAAACTCTGGAACAGCCATCCCAAGGTCTACTTGGATGTGGCCAGCACAGGCCAAGCCAAGTGCCCTTACTGCGGCACCGAGTACAAACTCAAAGCCGGCGAGCACGTTGGCCACAGCCACTAAAAACGCGCTCCTCATTGCGCCCCAATGGATTGGGGATGCGGTGATGACCGAGCCGTTGTTGCGTCGCTTGGCTGCGCGCGGTGAGCGCCTCACTGTCGCTGCTTTGCCTTGGATTGCACCGGTTTACCGCGTGATGCCAGGGGTGGCCGAGGTGATTGACATGCCGTTCAAACACGGCGGCTTGCAGCTCATGGGGCGCTTGAAGCTGGCGAGCCAACTGCGCGGTAAGTTTGATGTGGCCTATGTCTGCCCCAACTCTCTCAAGAGCGCGTTGCTGCCGTGGATGGCTGGCATCGCCAAGCGCGTGGGCTACACCGGCGAAATGCGTTTTGGCCTGCTGACTGACCGCTTAGACAACCCCCAAACCGAAGAGCGCCCACCCATGGTGGAGTGGTACGCGGCGTTGAGCCTTGTGGGTCAAGCACCCATTGGTCCCATGAGGCTGGTGGGCGATTTGCATCCTGTGCTCAAAGCCGGCGTCGGCGTGCTCGACGATGCGCTGGAAGCGTTGGCTAACAACATGCCCACACTTCCAACGCTGGCCAAACACAGCTATGTGGTGTTTGCACCGGGTGCTGAATACGGCCCAGCCAAGCGCTGGCCTGCCAAACACTTTGCCGAGCTGGCCAGCAAGATCGATCGCCCTGTGTTTTTGTTGGGTTCTGGCAAAGAGTTTGACATTTGCCAAGAAATCGCCACCGCTGCCAATGCCCAAAAGCCTGGCAACTGTTTTAACTTGGCCGGCCAAACCAACCTCATGCAAGCCTTCGCGCTCATTGCCTACGCACACCGCGTGGTCAGCAATGACTCAGGCCTCATGCACGTGGCAGCCGCGTTTGGCGTGCCGCAGGTAGCGGTGTTTGGATCTTCCAGTCCTGAACACACCCCCCCTTTGAATGAGCGTGCGCGCGTGGTGTGGCTGAGAGTGGACCCCAGCTACCAGCCACCACTCGCCTGTTCGCCCTGTTACGAGCGCACTTGTCCTTTGGGCCACATGCGTTGCTTGGAAGACGTGTCGGCTGAGCGTGTCTACCGCTTGCTTTGAAAAATATAGGCAACCCAAGTGGTTGCCACATCTGTGAATTGAGGTTTTATGTGGTCTAACTCAGAAGAGCTCTTCTTGCTCACCGATGACCTTGCGGGGGGGAAGTTGCAGGCCATGAAGCGGCGCTTGAAGTTCAAACTCAGGCAAGCCTTGTTTCGTCAGGAATTGGCTGAAGTCCTCAATTACTTCAAGTCGCACCAGCTGACACGTTTGCTTGAGATCGATCCGTCTCTGTCATTGAAATGCACACGTGCATACCTTTGGACTGCGTTGAATAGCCATCAACGCATGGCAGCGCAATTGGCCTTTTTTGATTGGCTTCAGACCAAGTTCAGACGGCCCTATTTGCTTTCTTTCTATGAAACAGAACGAGTCAGTATTGGCAAGATTCAGCATGACGATACTGAGTTTGAGATCATGCTTTGTCCTGCCCGTGGCCTAGGGCGTGAGGGTGAATTGATGGTGACCTTGCATATCAACGGTACACTTTTAGTAAGAACGTCCGTCAGTGTCTTGCCAGTTGAAATGCTTGACTTACCTGGCAACGGCAATGCCATGTTTGTAGGTGGGTTGCAAGGGGTGTCAAACACCAAAGACTTAATCAAGCAGGCAACCCAGGCCCTAGAGAGAACCAAGCCGAGCTTTATTTTGCTCAATGCCCTACAGGCCATGGCGAAAGCCTGGGGTTTGGTGGGTATCGTTGGCGTGTCAGACAAGCAACATGCATTTGCAAGTTATTTCAGTTTGTCAAAGCGTATCAACATAAGTTACGACGAGCTGTGGCAGCAGCTTGGTGCAACAGAGCAGACCGTGAAAGGGCATTGGATGCTGCCCCTGATGTGGGAGCCTCGGCCCGAGCATGAAGTCGAATCAAAAAAACGATCGGCTTTGAAACGACGTAATGCCTTGCGACAGCGGTTCATCGAAGCCTGCGATGCAGGCGTTTTGCAATTGGACACAGATGTTGTTTCGCAAGAGAGTGACGCAATTTGAATCAAACAAGGGCATCGAAGTAACGATTCCCCTTGCATATCGCCCAATAACCAATGACTAACTCTGAACCAAGTCCCAAGCTCAGCATCATCACAGCGGTCTACAACCAGCTAGCGATGAACCAAATTTATTGGGAGAATTTGGTCAAGCACACCAAGCATTCATTCGAGCTGATCGTGATTGACAACGCATCAACCGATGCCAGTGCTGATTTTTTTGAATCTGTCGGCGCGCGCGTCATTCGTAACGCTGGCAACTACTCATACCCAGCTTCGCAAAACCAAGGTATTGCCATCGCTAAGGGCGAGTGGCTGGCATTTTTGAACAATGACATCATCGTCAGCGATGGCTGGGACGAGACACTCATTGCCAACGCCGAACATAACCACCTGGACGTCATCACGTCTTGCGGCATTGAGCGCATCGAAAGCAAGGCGGCCACTAAAAAGTTGCGCCGTCGCTGGAATCGCATACGCGGGTTGGTGGGTTTGTTCGGCACAGGCCGCAACAGCTTGCTGCTTATGCACAAGTGGATGTACGGCGATTGGGCGGTGTTTTGCAAAAGCCGCCAAGACCAATTTAAGCACCATGCGGTGGAAGGCTTTGTGGGCAATACGGTCATGTTCTCACGCCGTGCGTTAGATATCTTGGGCCCTTGGGATGAAACCCAACAAGCCGCAGACTTTGATTTGTTCTTACGCACCGCCATGCGTGCTCGTGATGTGGGTGACATTCGCCCCATGCACATTGCGTTGGACTGCTTCAACCATCATTACATTCGCTTGACCATGAAGGGTGGATACCCGCCCTTTGTTGACAAGGACAGGCTCATCGCACTTGACCAAAAGTGGAACGTCGAGCAGCGTGCTTTGTTGATCGAAAACTGACTCTATTTCAAAAACACGCGCTCGCGTGACTTCGGGTGAACCAGCAAGTGATCAAGCGCCCTCATCACGTCTGACACGTCAATGTCGCTCACAGCTTTGCCGCTGGGAGCAATGATCTGTGCATATGTGTCCGACAAAGGCTCCCAAGAATCTACGGACAACACGCTGGGTTCGTACAGCGCAATCACGGGCTTGTTCCATGCGCTGGCGGCATGCACTGCGTAGGTGTCGGGCGTAACGACCAAGTCGGCGCTTTGGATCATGGCCAATGATGGCGTCACAGTCGGGGCGAAAGGCGTCACTTTCACACGGTCAGCCAGCGCGCTGAACATGTCGCGCATGGCCTTCTCAAGCCCAGGGCTAGCGCTGAGCACCTGCAGGTGCATGTTTGGGTACTGCGCGTAAACCGTTTTCACAAGGACTTGCAACCAAGGCAGCGAGAACGATTTGTTGCCCGCACTACTTTGGCTGTTGATGACCATCAACAAACCATCCCTTTGATGTGGCACGGCAGGGGCGTTAGGTCCTAAATGGATGTCGTAGTGGTACGAAGCAGGCCATGCGCCTAAGGTGTTTAAAAACCGCCTATGCCGCGCGGAGTAATGCTGCGCTTGTGTGTTTGGACGGTATCCCCAATCGCCGTCCATGACCACATCATTTGACAGCGATTTCGTGGGGTGTTTCAAAAATAAAAACCGCTTCTTGGCATTGACCATGTTCAACACAATTTGTACGGATGGATTGGCAAGGTCTAGGCCAAAGTGCACCACTATGTCGTAGCGTTTGAAGCGTGCTTTAGCACCGGCCCACATGCGTGCAAATACATTGCGGCTAGAAGACACATGCAACCACTTCACATCTGGGTGGTGTCGATAGAGTGCAGCGTTACTACCTCCGCATAAAACTCCAATTTCACAATCGGGCCAATGCGCGCGCAAAGGTTTGAATAAGCCCGTGACCACAATGGCGTCGCCAATTTTGTTGTCATGCGACAAGATGAGGATACGTTGGGCCATGGGTGTCTTTAATGGGCCAGCAAACCCAGGGCTCCAGTTTGTGTACAAGCGGCGGCCAACTCGCCGCCTGTGGCTAGAGACATGGGAGCCAACGCAATGGACGTGCTGAGTTGAAATCGCTGCGTAACGCGGTTGTTCAAGGCAAGGTGAGTCATGCCCAATATTGTGCTTTATGCGGGCAGCATCACCACAAACTGCGCGCCACCCCCTCGGCGGTCTTCACAGCGTACATGGCCACCGTGACGTTGCACGATGGAGCGCACCAACGACAGGCCAAGGCCCACGCCGCCCTCGCACTCACTCGCGCCGGGCAAGCGATAAAAGGGCTCGAAAATGCGTTCACGCAAATCAAGCGGCACGCCCGGGCCTCGGTCGCACACACACAGGCGTACCCAATTGTGGTTGTTCTCTGTCAGTGACGAGAGTTGCACCTCGATGTCAGATGCGCCGTAGCGACGTGCGTTTTCAAGCAAGTTACGCATGAGGCGGCGCAGCAGCTTAGCCACCCCTGACACCACAAGGCTATGCGGGTCAATGCCCAGTTCCAAATGGGCATCGATGCGAGCGCATTCTTCGCTGGCGAGGCCCGTCATATCAACCGCCTCAATTGTGCCAATGTCAACCTCTTTGGCGTCCAATCGACTGGCCAATAAGATTTCATCAATCAATTGGTCCAGCTCACCGACGCTGCGCGAGATTTCGGCCTTCATCGCAGATGAAGGCGCATCGCCCATGAGTTCTAACCCCATGCGGATACGTGTGAGGGGGGAACGCAGTTCATGTGAAGCGTTGGCGAGCAATGATTTGTGTGAGGTTACCAATTGTTCCACCTGTTCGGCAGCATGGTTAAATCGCTGCGCGAGGAAAGCCACTTCATCATTGCCTTGCTCGGCCACACGTGCTGACAAGTTGCCCGTGCCCCATTGCTCCACGCCCTTTTGCAAGTTCTCTAAACGGCGCGTCAAATGCCGCACGATAGGGTAGGTGCCTAGTGCGACAGCCAAAGCCACAAGCCCTAGTGTCCACGCAAACCCAAACGGAGGCCGTGACCAAAAGTTGTGTGGTGATCGCGGTAAATGCACATGCATGAGTTCGCCGTTGTGCATGCGCACCATGAACTCAGGGCCTGAGCCAAAGTAGCCCGGTGGATGGGGCATGTCGGGATCATTGATCGGTGGCGCTTCCACAGGCAAACCATCCGACGGGCGCAAGCGTGCTTTCCCTTGGCCCAACAATTCTCCCGATGTGTTGCGTACCATCACTTCGCGCAGTGGCGGTTCGGCCGCCATGCGCATCACCCATCCCGTGAGCAGCGTCAACACCGCCACCGCCAAGACAACGGCCAACCAAATCCGGACGTACAAAGGCAAATGAAAAGAGCGCTTGAGTTGTGAGGTGGATGACATGCGTTTTAGTCTTGCTGCTTGGCAAACACATAGCCCACGCCGCGCACGGTCAAGATGCGTTTGGGCGCTTTGGCGTCTTGTTCAATGGCGGCGCGAATGCGGCCCATGTGCACGTCAATCGATCGATCAAAAGCTTCGAGTTCTTTGCCGCGCACCGCCTCCATGATTTGATCACGCGACAGCACGCGTCCCGCGCGTTCGGCCAAAACCCAGAGCAGGTCAAACTGGTAGGCTGTCAGGTCACACCATTGGCCGCCCACGTTCACGCTGCGTGCATCACGGTCCAGTTCTAACGACCCGAACTTTAAGGTTTGGTGCTTGTTCTCATGACCCCCGCCCTGTGTGTGGCGACGCAGCACGGCGCGAATGCGGGCCAGCAGCTCCCGAGGTTCAAAGGGTTTGGGCAAGTAGTCGTCTGCCCCTAGCTCCAGGCCCACGATGCGGTCCATCGGGTCGCCCTTGGCGGTGAGCATCAGCACAGGCGTTTGTGCCAAAGCACCCTGCAAGGCTCGTATGCGTTTGCAAACTTCAAGGCCGTCAATGTCGGGCAACATCAAGTCCAACAGAACCATAGCAGGGGCTGTGTCTTGCAGTACCTTGAGGCCGCTCAGACCATTGGCGGCGTGCTGAACAGAGAAACCTGATTTCTCTAGGTATTCAATCACCATGTGGGCGAGGCGGTGATCGTCTTCAATCAAGAGCAAAGTATTCATGGTCTCGTCATCATGCCTTGCGGACAGCACGCTTGTCCAAAGCCAGCGTAAAGACCGTGTAAATCAAGACTTCACAGGCAAGATGCGTGACGCCAGCCACACCAGTAACAACACCGGCGCACCCAGCAGCGCGGTGCTGGTGAAGAAGGCCTCATAGCCGTGCGCGTCCACATACACGCCCGAGAAACCAGCCAGCCACTTGGGCGCAAGCAACATCATCGAGCTGAACAGCGCGTATTGCGTGGCCGAGTAGTTCACATTCGTCAGGCTCGACAAATACGCAATGAAAGCCGCAGACGCAATACCACTTGCCAAGTTGTCGGCAGATATCACCCACACCAAGGCCGTCAAGTCATGGCCGCGCGTCGCTAGCCATGCAAACAGCAAATTGGTGACGGCGCTCAGCACAGCACCCAGCATGAGGATGCGCATCACGCCCAAGCGCATTGACAACACGCCACCGATGAACGCACCCAGCAACGTCATGATCACACCAAACACTTTGGTGATGGCGGCCACTTCGTCTTTGGTGTAGCCCATGTCCACATAAAACGGGTTGGCCATGATCCCCATCACCACATCGCTGATGCGGTAGACCGCAATCAGCCCTAAGATAATGGCGGCTTGCCAGCGGTAACGGCGTATGAATTCGGCAAAGGGCTCAACCAATGCACCTCGCAGCCACTCGGCCGCATTGCGTGAAGGTGGCATCTTGCGTTGCGCGGGCTCGGGCGACAGCAGCACGGTCAACACGCCTAGGCTCATGGAGGCTGCCATCACCAAATAAGCGATTTGCCATGCGTTGTGCAGATAGGCTGTTTTGTCCGCACCCGCCACGCGTGCTGCCACCCACAACACGCCCGCACCTGCCCAAATCATCGCTAGGCGGTAGCCCGTTTGATAGGCCGCAGCCAAAGCCGCTTGGTGCTGAGCGTCGGCAGACTCAATGCGAAACGCATCTAGCGCAATGTCTTGCGTGGCTGATGCAAACGCCACCACCAAAGCACACCACACCACGGGCTCCAGCGCGACTTGTGGGTCCAGCAAAGCCATGCCCACCAAGCCCGCCACAACCCCGAGTTGCGCCAACAGCAGCCAGCTGCGGCGTTGGCCCAGCCAGCGCGTGAGCAGGGGCAAAGGCATGCGGTCCACCAAGGGCGACCACATCCACTTGAAGCCATAGGCCAAACCGACCCAGCTTAAAAAGCCAATCGTGCTGCGTTCAATCCCCGCTTCGCGCAAGCGAAAACTCAGCGTGCCTAACACCAATAAAAGTGGCAAACCCGCCGAGAAACCAAGGCACAACATACGCCAAGAGGCGGGCTCTAGGTAAACCTTCAAAGCAACCAACCAGCCCAGTTTTTTAACTTCGGTGGGCGACGTGGATGTTGGACTTGTTGTATCGTTCATGCCTCTACTTTCAGGCTTTCACACAAAGACTTTTCCATGCTTACCAAACGTGCTTTTCTCTACGGCTGTGTTGGCTGCGCTTGCGGCCTGGGTGGCGCTGCGGCGTTGGCCCGTGAGGGTGTGGAAGTCACCCGCGAAGCCTCGGTGTTTGCCGGATTGGTGCCCGCCGCCGAGGTGGAGCAGTCGGCCCGGAAACAATACGGCGACATGATGAGAGAGGCCGCCAGCAAAAATGCGCTGGGGCCAGACAACCACCCCGAAGTCATCCGTCTGCGCCGCATTGCCAAAGACATCATCCCGCAAAGCTTTGACTGGAACCCGCGCGCCAAAGAGTGGAAGTGGGAGGTCAACTTGGTGGGCTCCAATCAAATCAACGCGTTTTGTATGCCCGGCGGCAAGATTGCTTTTTACAGCGGCATCCTCACGCAGCTCAATCTCACCGATGACGAGGTGGCCATGGTCATGGGCCACGAAATTGCCCATGCCCTGCGCGAACACGCCCGCGAGCGCATGGGAAAATCTGCTGCCACCAATGGCGTAGCCGCCATTGGCAGCACGGTTGCTGCCGTGTTCTTTGGCGTGAGTCCACAGATCACCGACTTGGTGGCCAATCAAGGCGCTAAATTGTTGTCTCTTAAATTCAGCCGTGACGACGAAACCGAAGCCGATTTGGTGGGCATGGAAATCGCTGCACGCGCGGGCTACGACCCCCGTGCAGGTGTAACGCTGTGGCAAAAAATGAGCGCCGCCAACAAAGGTGCGCCGCCGCAATGGCTCAGCACCCACCCATCAGGCAACACGCGCATTGAAGAAATTCAAGCCAACTTGCCTAAGGTCATGCCGCTGTTCGAGCGCGCCAAGTAAACCGTTTAGGTTCCACCCACATACGGGTTGGTTTTGCGTTCACGACCAAACGTGCTTTCAGGTCCGTGTCCTGGAATAAACACCGTGTCATCACCCATGGGCCACAGACGCTGGATGATGCTGTTGATCAAGTCGTCGTGGTTCCCTTGCGGGAAATCAGTGCGGCCAATGCTGCCTGCAAACAGCACATCACCTACAAACGCACGTTTGATTTCGTGCGAGTAAAACACCACATGGCCGGGCGTGTGACCCGGGCAATGGCGAACTTGCAACGTGTGCGTGCCAAGGGTGACGGTGTCGCCATCGTGCAGCCAACGCGTGGGTGTGAAGGTGCGTGAAGCAGGGAAGTTGTAGTTGGCTGCGGCTTGCGGCAAGCCGTCAATCCAAAACTGGTCGCCCTCATGTGGCCCGATGATGGGCAGGTTGAGTTTGTCGGCCAAGTCGGCGGTGGCACCAGCGTGATCGACGTGGGCGTGGGTGAGCCAAATTTGCTCTAGCGTCACACCCAACTGTTGGCAGGCGTCTTGCAAGACAGGCAAATCGCCACCTGGGTCGATGATGGCGGCGTTCATCGTTTCATCGCACCAAACGATGGAGCAGTTTTGTTGGAAGGGGGTGACGGGGACGGTTTCGTATTGCAACATGGCGAAATGTTAGCTGGGTTGGGATGCGCCACCCATCAAGCGCCCTCAGCCCAATTCATTTTTAATTAAATGCCTTTGTCAAACGGATTTCATAATATCCATCATTAGGAACCGCTGCATTGAACGCATTACGCATTGATGTGAAACCGATATAAAAAATGGAGCCAATCGCATTCACAGGGGTCGTGAAAAAGACGCTCGCAGTTGAATATTTAATTCTGTTTCCATCCGTGTTGGGTGCTGTAACACCATTAAGTGGTAAATTATATATATTAAAAACAGTTGCAGGAACGCCTGAACCTGAGTCGTTTTGAATCTGTTGAAGTTGGTGCACTTTGAGGCCCAAGGCACCTAAGCTTGTTTTGTAACCGACAGCCGCCTCGAGCGAGAGTATGTTTCCACTGCGATAGTTTGCGTCATTGTTCTTGCTATTCACGCCAAGCGTGGCCTTGTATGCATATGACACAGCCCCGTTTTGAGTAATGGATAAGAAACTAGGCTTTAGCGTGTAATAGCCTTGCCCAATGGAGGACCCGTTGTTTGCAATTTGATATCCGCCTGTCTTGGTGGTCAATGCCAGCCCAACTGAATATTTGGTATCTGCTGACTTTTTATAATCCCATGTCCCACCTATTTCTAGGTCGTCAAGCCCATTCACATTTGCGCTGCTATTAGGGAGGCTTAAAGTCCCAGCCAGCATGACTGTTTTATCAAATGAAGTGAAGGGAATTGCAGTGAATCCAGTTAGATAACCTCCTGCATAATTTTCTGCAGCCGTATAACCCGCATGAATATATTGAATACTTCCTGTATTTTTATAAGAAAACGGAAGGCCGTTCGGGGCTTTTTTTATTTCATTGCCAGAAGAATCAGTCACCGCTTCAGCGACAGCCTTTTTATATCCCAAACCGACAAACCCACCAGGCGTGATGTTTGGAGTAAAAATATTCTCACCTAAAGTTCCAGTCGTTGCGAAATGAGTTTTAAACCCATCTGCTGAAAATGACTCTTTTGCAAAGCACATTACACAAATCAGTACAAGAGCTTTTAATTTTTTCACTTGAGATTGACTATTAAAGTCATTCATTTTGTGAAAGCAATTTCTCGATAGTTTTGGTAACTTGTTCAAAACTAATTGGTTTGTGCAAAACTTGTACATCAATTTGATCAAAAAAGTGAATGTGCGACGGTGAGGTATCCGCCGTCACAATGATAGCGGGAATTGCTTTGTTAAAGTTTTCTCGGATTTTTTCGATGAGTAAGTCGCCTGTCGTTTGTCGTAAGCGGTAATCGCAAATGATGCAGTCTAAGTGGTCAATGCTTTGAAGCTGGGTGACTAACTCAAGTTCAAATTCTGACAACACGTAAACGTAAGCCCCTTTGCTTGCAAGTGTCTGTTTGTAGGCTTCGACAATGATGGCGTTGTCTTCAATCACTGCAATGTGTTTGCCTTGAAAAATATCCTGTACATCTGTTGAATACAAAATGGGCTCGCAATGAGGCGTCTGTCGTTCGTTGAGAGAAGCGATAAAAACGGTTTTCACTGTGAAGCAAGAGCCCGTATTTAATTTAGAAACAACGCTGACTTCTGCACCTATCAAATGACACATTCGTTTGACGATGGCTAAGCCGAGCCCAAGGCCGTCGTGTAATTTTCTTGTTCTGTCAGATCGGAAGAACTCATTGAAAATTTTCCCCTGTTCGGCTTCATAGATCCCGCACCCTGTATCACTGATATGAAAAACTAAGCAATCTTGATCAATCTCAAATCGAATTTCAACTGTTCCACTTTCTGTGTATTGAATAGCATTTGAGACGAGATTAGTCACAATTTGCTGTAAAAATATTTTGTCACCTTTGACGGTCAAATCTGGGCAAATAAGTTCGAGTTTTAAACCTTTACGTGTAGCAGGGGACTCAGTTAGCTCCAAAATGGCATCGCCAAGATCCTTCAGTTGGAAAACACTATTTTTTACATGCGTCACATCCGCATCAAGCTTGCTAATGTTTAGTAAAGAGTCAAACATCACGTTTAGAATGGTGATGCAATTTTTAATTTTCGAAAGTATCTTCTTCTCGGCCGTTGCCAAGTTATCAAACTGAATCATTTCTAAATAGACGTTCACAGCTTGCAATGGTTGACGCAGGTCATGACTTGCATCCGCAATAAACTTTGATTTAGAAATATTGGCTGCAATGGATTGATCGCGCTCAGCAGCAAGTTCTTGAAACAGAGATTCATTTCGGAATCTAAGTCTGATAGATTGATCAAAAGTGCTGGCAAAGTTTCTTGCGATGCTAAGAAAAGCAATAAAAACAGTAGCCAGGCCAATTACAAAGGTCCAAGGAAAAATATCAGTCAACCAAAGCGATGTGCATAGCGCTGGAATCATGATTGGCAAAGTGAATAAGTAAAAAGTCGGCTTATGAACGCTGTATGCATACATGCCCGCAATCAATGCAGCCGTGATCATATAAATATAAATCATGCGGTTCACAATGGTTAAATCTGCGGCCATCAAAAACCAACCCAAGCCCCACCCGAAACCTACAATGGATAACGCAAAGGATGCTTTATTTAAATCGCGCTTTGGATGAATAATTTTTTCAGGGGTAATTGGTAGCGTGAAAATTATCCATGTTCGAACCACGATACTGACAGCCATATAAGCCAGCCAAGCACCTAAATTCAATGCGGTGACTTCATCTTTAAAAGCAGGGATACACAGTAAAGGCGCCAAAATATTGGCTAACGTCGCAGATCTAGCGGCCTTGATGATGTGTATCAGTTTCTCACGCAACAGATAAAAACTATTTACCTCTGAGTCTTGTGAATTATTACTCTTAATACTGGAAGATGAAGAGATATTAATTTTTTCGCTAGGCATAAACGTATTGACTAATTATTGTCAATTGCTATGAGAAAGCAAGTGGTACTTTTGCGCTTTGATCATGGCCTGTGTTCTATTGAACACGCGCAACTCTTTGAATATTTGGTTAATGTGAATCTTGACGGTTTGTTCACTGATTTCGAGATAGTCTGCAATGATTTTGTTGGGGTGTCCTTGCGCAATTAAATCTAACACTTCTCGTTGTCTTCGCGTGAGACGAAATTCATTTGGTTCCGATGCCTGCTTTGGCTTCGTAAGGTCGGCATCATCCGCTAACCACGGTTTGAGTTTGCGAGCTATCAGTTCTGAGGTGCTGTTTTTAGACAAAAACATGCATGCACCCGCGGAAACTGCTTTAGGTTCCCACACCTGCGCATCTAGTCCTGAGATGGACACCACATGTGCGACATTGGCTAATGATTTGAAAACTTTGATGCCAGCGAGACCGCTCAGTCCTGGCATCGTGACATCTAATAAAACCACCCAATTTTGGTTTGACGTTGCAAGCAGTTCTAAGCCATCGTGCGCATTGCCAGCTGCCGCAACTTCAATACCCTCTGGCATCAAATCGCACTTAAGTTTTTCGCTCAATGCATCGCGATAAACCGGATGGTCGTCAATGATCAATAGAGAATTTATGTAAGGGACATCCATCTCATGAAGATGCTAGCGGCCAGCCTACCTCTTGACAACTAAACTTTGGTTGTAGGGATGGCTTCTTTTGAAAGAGCTCATCATTAAAGTAATGATAAACAACTCAGTCAAGTTTAATGGGTTGCATTGGATGCGCTTTTTAAAGCGGAAACGCATTCTTCTACCCGATTTTTGATCTGTGCAACATGTCGTTCTAAATCCACATGTGTCTTCGAAACATCTGACAAAAACTGAACGGCTTGTGGTGTCAGTTCAGCACCTGTGTGGTTTCGGCCCCAGATGATTAAATCAGCATTCAGTTCAGACTCCCAGTATTTGAGCTCGCCCCAAACAAAGCGATAAGAGCGCCCCAAGCTTTTGGCCGCCTTACCGATAGAGCCTGTTTCATGCACACTTTCCAAAACAGCAAGAAGTGGATGTTCCAGCCTATTGCGTGTCGGTTGATCGGTAAATTTGCACTCAATGGATAAGTGAACCATAGGGGTTCATTCCCAATAATTCTGATTGACGATTTCAGCAAGCTTTCGGCAAACTCGAACGGACATCGTTTTGGGCGATGCACCCGTTCGGACCGTGCCCTTGCCAACGGGGCCTTCATAGTCATAAAAAGATTGATTGCTGTCAACGGTATTTACTTGGTAAGACACAAGGCGATACCTCTCCCCGTTGGGACATTGGCCTACGAACGTGAATGTGTCTTCGTCATTCCCTAATGTGGTTTGAAGACTCAGACTCGACGCAACCTTTGCGCCTGCTTGGGTGAAAAAGGCCATGCTTGTCAGTACACAAGCGACCAAAACAGTACCTATTTTCAATTGGTTCATATCAGTCTCAGTCCAAAGGTTGAGTTCTGACTGGGATGCTAGGGAGAGTCGCTGCTTCTCTCAATACAAAATTTGATCTAGAACCAATGAGCTAGATGTATCACTAACACTCATCCGTCCCATGCCCAGGCGCCGCCTGTGTGGGCACATGGTGGCGCAAGCCCACTTGCTGGTTGTGTGCATCCACAAACACCAGTTGCGGCTCATGCGTAGCCACTTGGTCTTCATGCACTTGTGCGAATGAAGCAATGATCAACAAATCACCCACGTTGGCGCGGCGTGCGGCTGAGCCGTTGACCGAAATCATGCCCGAGCCACGCTCGCCTTTGATGGCGTAGGTGATGAAGCGCTCGCCGTTGTTGATGTTCCAGATATGGACTTGTTCGTTCTCACAAATGTTGGCGGCGTCCAGCAGGTTTTCGTCGATGGCGCAGGAGCCTTCGTAATGGAGCTCGCATTGGGTGGTCACAACTCGGTGAATTTTGGATTTAAGCAGGGTGCGGAACATGTATGCGAATAATTGAATATCAATGTATACAGTAAATCATAGCCTAGTAGGTAAATGACACCCGCTCACAAGAGAAAGCTTGAAGATTCATCAAAGCTTAATTTTGAAGCGCTACAAAATAGGCATGAATCATTCGCGCGCAGTCAAAGTCAGTGCCATCACCAAGTCTTTTGACCGAACACAAGTCCTCAAAAATGTGTCTGTTGACATCCACCCAGGCGAGTTCATTTCATTGGTGGGGGCATCGGGTTGCGGCAAATCCACCTTGTTGCGAATCATTGCAGGCCTAGAGCTTCAAGACGCAGGCCAAGTGGTCATCGGAGATTCTGTGGTGGATGATTTGTTGCCGAAAGAGCGCAATGTGGCGATGGTTTTTCAAAACTATGCGTTGTATCCACATATGACCGTTTTGGACAACATTGCCACGCCATTGAGAATGTCTCGGCTAACTTGGTGGCAGCGGTTGCCGTATTTAACAAAATGGATGCCTAGTGCGCATCGCATTGAGCTGGCAATCCAGCAAGAAGTTCAGGCGCTTTGTCTAAGTTTGCAAATTGAAAATTTGCTGCAAAGAAAGCCCGCTCAGTTATCGGGCGGTCAAAGACAGCGTGTGGCTTTGGCCCGCGCCATGATTCGACAACCAGCCGTATTTTTGATGGACGAGCCTTTGTCTAATTTAGATGCCAAGCTCAGGGTTCATTTGCGAAACGAGTTGGTGGAGTTACATCAGCGCCTAGGCATCACTTTTGTTTATGTGACGCACGATCAGTCAGAAGCGATGACCATGTCCGATCGAATCGCGGTGATGGTGGATGGTGAAATATTGCAAATAGGTACACCTACAGAGCTTTACAAAACACCCAATTCTTTGCAGGTCGCGCAATTCATAGGCACGCCCCAGATCAATGCGTTTCCATTGACTCGTGCATCGAACGGATCTTTTTCATTTGGACAGATCAAGCTTGAAGGCTTAGGGCTCGATGCGGGCGAAGTAAGGCTTGCCTTGCGCCCCGAGCACCTGATCCTAGATGGTCAGCAACTGAATGCATGTGATGTTCAAACACGGGCGCGCATAGAGAGATTGGAGCACCATGGCTCCGAAGTGTTGATATATCTTGTTGTGAATGGATTTGAAAATGCGCTCTCTGTGTGTCGACTCGCGAGCGATGGCACGGCGCTCAACTATGCATCTGGACAAGAAGTGACGGTCGGTTTTGCGATGCACAACGCCTTGGTTTTCAACGCTAATGGCCAGCGAGTGAGTTTGTCATGAGTGACGTGACCCTTAGTTCGACAAACCGACAGGCCTTAATAGGATTGATGCTGTCTTTGCCTAGCTCTTTGTTGCTCATCGGTTTGTATGCCATGCCGATGCTATGTTTGTTGATATTAACTTTCACAAACTATGAAATGGGCGCGATCGATATCCAATGGATAGGCCTGTCTAACTTCAAGCATCTGTTGGATGATTTGGTATTTCAGCGCTCCATACACAACACCTTGCTGTATGTGCTGTGCGTCGTGCCCATTAGCGTGCTGGGAGGATTATTGATAGCCTTGTTGGTCCATGCGCGTACCAAAACCCGTTCGTTTTATGAAGTGATTTATTTTTTACCCGTCACCTCAACGTTGATTGCGATGGCCACGGTGTGGCAATTTTTATTGCATCCAAAGCTTGGCCCGATCAATACGATCATTCAATGGGTGGGCCTCCCTGTGCAAAATTTTCTTGGCGATCCGATGTTGATGATCCCGACACTGGCCGTCATAGGGGTATGGCAACTGCTCGGTTTCAATATGATTTTGTTTTTGACGGGCTTATCCAGCATACCAAAGGAGTTGTATGAGGCCGCCTCAATTGATGGTGTCACACAACCCCTGGACAAGTTTTTCACAGTTACTTGGCCCATGTTGGGACCGACCACCTTGTTTGTATCTGTCACAAGCATGATCACAGCCTTTAAGGTATTTGACACCGTGGCCGTTCTCACGCAAGGGCGTAATCAATCAGAAGTCTTGTTGTACGACATTTATTTAGAAGCATTCACGTATTCAAAGATGGGATATGCCGCCGTTTTGACGCTGACTTTTTTAGTGGTCATCGTGGGCTTATCTGCTTGGCAAGCCACACATATGGATAAAAAGGTGCATTACGCATGACATCCCGCAGGCTAACGGATGTTATGTTGCGACTGGCTTCGCATCTGGTGCTCATCGCCGGTGCATGTGTGATGGTGATGCCTTTCGTTTGGATGTTGGTGACGTCTGTGCGTCCGCCCCATGAGATATTTGAAGGTTCATTGTGGCCGTGGCCGAACACGTTTTATGGCTTGGGGCACTACAAAGCTGCGCTGCAGAACGTACCCATGTTGACATTCATGGTGAACGGTGTGTTGATCTGCTGTGGCATATTGACGGTTCAGGTGTTGGTGGCTGTGCCAGCTGCTTATGCGCTTGCCAAGTTGAAGTTTTTCGGTCGAGATGCCCTTTGGTTAGGCGTTCTTGCGGCCTTGAGTATTCCAATTCAAGTCACTGCGCTACCGCTCTACATTGGCTTGGCATTTACGGGCGCATTAAACAGTTATTTCGCCATCATGCTGCCCTTCTTTTTGTCTGTGTTTGCGATTTTTCTTTTGCGCCAGGCTTTCAAAACATTCCCTGACGACATCATCCACGCAGCGCGGCTCGATGGCATGCCAGAACTAGAAATCATCTGGCGCGTCGTGACGCCCTCGTTCAAATCCACGCTCGCGGCCTTTGCCGTGTTTTCGGTGGTGGCGCATTGGAATGATTTGTATTGGCCCATGATCGTGATCAGTGAGACACGGCTCGCACCGCCGCCTTTGGGCATGATGTTTTTTGCTACTGCCGAGTCCGGCTCTGATTACGGCGCATTGATGGCTGGCGCAACCTTATTGACCATGCCCATGGTCTTTGTTTTTTTGTTGGCACGCAGACGTTTCATTGAAGGTCTGACTATGTCGAGTAAGTGAGTGTTTTTTAACCAAACCCTAGGAGTTGACATGAAACTGTTAAGAAAAATCGGTCTGGCTCTCAGCGCCAGTGCAGCGCTGATGACGTCGGCTTATGCCCAAGTGACCACCATCGATGTGCTTTATTGCTATCCAAGTTTTGCGCGTTTTCATGAACCGTTGGCACAGGAGTTCATGAAGATTCATCCTGACATCAAAATCAACTTCAGAGCGCCTGCGGCCAGCTATGACGAGGGCCACCAAGCTATGCTCCGCAACGCTGTGACCAATCAATTGCCAGATGTTTATTATTCAGGCTACCACTTGTTTGGTGAACTGATTCGTAAATTGGATGCCCGCGGACAAACCGTTCGTATCGAGCCTTTGCTCAAATCAGAGGGCAACGATTTTGCAAAAATTAACTTTGCACCGCGCCTGATTGCATTAGGACAAGTCGATGGCAAGCAATACGGTCTGCCATTCAATGCTTCCTCACCCATCATGTATGTCAATGCGGATTTGGTGAAAAAGGTAGGTGGCGATCCTAAGAAAATGCCAACCGAGTGGGACGGTGTGATCAAGTTGGCTGGCAAAATTCACGCCTTTAACCCTGACAACAACGGCATGTCTTATGACATTCATGCTTGGCCAGATGATTGGTTGTTCCAAGGCATGATTTACCAACAAGGCGGCACTTTAGTGAAAGCTGGTACCAACAAAGTTGGATTTGACGGTGCGGTTGGATTGCATGCTTTGCAATTGATGCGTCGCTTCGTCACTGAAGGCGGCATGCAAATGGTCGATTGGGACCAATCACGCCAACAATTTGGCGCAGGCAAAACAGGTATGTTCTTTTCGACCCCCGCACAGCTCAAACAAGTGACCGAGGCGGTGGGTGGGCGTTTTACGTTCACAACGGCCCGTTTTCCTCTGGACAACAAAGCCAAGGGTGGCGTTCCAACAGGGGGCAATGCGGTGATGACTTTGGCCAAAGATCCAGCCAAGCAAAAAGCTGCGTGGGAATTCATCAAGTTTGTAACCAGCCCACAAGCGCAAAAAATTGTGGTGGAGATGACAGGCTATTTACCCACCAACCAGTTGGCGATCAGCCCAGAATATTTGGGTCCTTTTTATGAAGCCAACCCCAACTTCCGCACCGCAACCACTCAGATCGATAAATCTCTGCCTTGGGCCGGCTATCCAGGTGGCCAATCTGTGCGCATCTGGCGTGCCCAGCGTGACGTGATCGGTAGTGTGATGCGCGGTGAAAAGAAGCCTGAGGCTGCACTGCCAGAACTGGTCAAAGTGACACAAGATTTGATGGAATAAATTCACAGACGCTCACTGGCCTCACGTCGCAGATGTGGGGCCGTTTTTTTGGAGCTGGACATGCTGATTGCACAACTGACCGATACGCACATCAAGCCGAAGGGACGTTTGGCTTACAACAAAGTAGACACTGCCGTCATGCTCAAAGCTGCGGTTGATCATATTCATCATCTGCCGCAGTCTCCAGATTTGGTGTTGATCACTGGTGACTTGGTTGACCAAGGCAGCCATGAAGAGTATGCGCATTTGCAAGAAATTTTGTCTCCGCTGAATCTGCCATTGCTGCTCGTACCCGGCAATCACGATGACAGAAACGTAATGCTGGAGGTGTTCGACCAATTGTTGATGAAACCCCTTTCTGGGTTTTGGCAGTTCTGTCACCAAGCACCAAATTGGCCCTTGCGAATCGTTGGGCTAGACACGGTCGACGCAGGTCAAAGTGGTGGGTTGCTCTGTGAAGAGAGACTCGAATGGTTGGCGTCCGTGTTGGATGAGGATCAGCACACGCCCACGCTCATCATGATGCATCACCCTCCATTCATCACAGGTATTGGGCATATGGATGAGATTGGCTTAAAAGGGCGTGAAGCTTTTGCTGAGATCGTGCGTCGTCATGCCAACATCGAACTCATCACCTGTGGCCATTTGCATCGAAATATTCGAAGCACGGTAGGTGGTCGCTCTGTGATGACGGGACACAGCACAGCGCATACCGTGCAGCTTGACGTTGCGCCAAATGCCCCCGCGATGTTCAAAATGGAGCCACCAGGATATTTGCTGCATTACTGGAACGGGGAAGGCCTTGTCACGCACCATGCAGTGATTGGTGATTTCGACGGCCCACACCCCTTTTTTGCGGAATCAGGTCAGCTCATCATGTGAGGGCAGAAAATTCAATGCTCCCAAACCAGCCAAGCGGCCACTGGCCAAACAGGCGGTGAGCAAGTAGCCACCCGTGGGCGCTTCCCAGTCCAGCATTTCACCGGCCACAAACACGCCGGCCAGGGCGGTGCTCATCAGCGTGTCGGTTAAACCTTCCAAACGCACACCGCCAGCGCTGCTGATGGCTTCGTCGATGGGGCGTGTGGCGGTCAAGGTGATGGGCAGGTGCTTGATAGCCGCTGCAAGTTGCTCAGACTCGTTCATGTCTTCTTTGCTGAGCACTTCGTGCAACAGCGCCAAGTGCAAGGCCGTGAGGTTGAGGCGGCTTTTCAAATGGCTGCTGAGCGAGCGCGAGCCGCGTGGGTGCTTTACCTCTTTCAACACGCGCTCTGCGGTGAAGTCAGGCTTGAGATCGAGGTGCAGCGTGGCGTGGCCGTGGCGTTCAATCTCGTCGCGCAGCAAGGCCGATGCGGCGTAAACCAAGTTGCCCTCAATGCCCGTGGCCGTCACCACAAATTCGCCTTTGCGATGGAAGCTGTGGCCTAGCGTGTCGTTGAACTTCAGGGCCACAGACTTCAACGGCATACCTGCAAATTGGATGGCCAAGTGTTGGCTCCAGCCGGTGGTGGGGGTGCCATCTGCGCGGGCGCGACCTTGAACGTCAAAACCGCAGTTGGCGGGGCGCAGCTGTGCTACGTCCATACCAACGTCTTTGAGCCAAGGTTGCCAAGCTCCGTCAGAGCCCAACTTGGCCCAGCTGCCGCCGCCAAGCGCCAACACCACGGCGTGGGCTTGTGTGGTTTGCGGGCCGTTGGGGGTGTCAAAGCGCAATTCAAAGCCGGTGGCAAGTGGTGCGTGTGCTTCGGTGATGGTTTGCAACAGGCCATTCCAGCGGTGGCGCATGTGAAACGTGACAGGCTTGCCCTGCACGGGGTGACGCAAGCGGTGCAGCCAAGCGCGTAGCAGAGGTGCTGCTTTCATGTCTGTCGGGAACACGCGTTGCGAGCTGCCCACAAACGTTTCAAGTCCCAAGCCCTTGACCCACTCGCATACGGCTTCAGGACCAAAGGTGTTGAGCCAAGCGGCACAAGCTTCACTGCGTTCGGCGTAACGCTGAACAAAGTAGTCGAGCGGTTCGGCGTGGGTGATGTTTAACCCGCCCAAGCCGGCTAGCAAGAACTTGCGGCCGACGGAGGGCATGGCGTCATACACATGCACGGTGGCGCCTGCAGCGCTTAAAACTTCAGCAGCCATAAGGCCGGCTGGGCCTGCGCCGATGATGGCGACTTGGGGTTGGCTAAAGGCAGTCATTGAGCGTTCAGATCAACCCTTTGTAGTGAATGGTGATCGGCGCATGGTCTGAGAACTTCTCGTCTTTGTAGATCTGCTCCGCGTGCGCCTTGGCCGCCACGGCGGGTGTGGCCAAATGGTAGTCCAAACGCCAACCCACGTTGTTGGCATAGGCTTGGCCGCGATTGCTCCACCAGGTGTAACAAGCGTCGGTGGTGTCGGGCTGGAGTTGGCGGTACACATCCACCACGTCGCCGTCGGTGGTGAGCTGCGTCATCCATTCGCGCTCTTCGGGCAAGAAGCCGCTGTTCTTTTGGTTGCCTTTCCAGTTCTTCAGATCTGCTTCGTTGTGCGCGATGTTGATGTCGCCGCACAGCACAAACTCGCGCCCGCTCTTCAGTGCTTGCAGATGTGGATAAATCGCATCTAGGAAACGGTACTTGGCTTCTTGGCGCTCAGGGCCCGATGAGCCGCTGGGAAAGTAGCTGCTGATGATGGATAACTTTTGTGTGGGCGTGTCAAAACGCAATTCGATGTAGCGGCCTTCGGCATCAAACTCACCACCGTCAAAACCGACGATCACATCGCTGGGTTCGTGCTTGGTGTAGACGCCCACGCCCGAGTAGCCTTTTTTCTCGGCATAGTGAAAGTAGCCTTTCAATCCTGCCAGCATGTCAAACGTGCCTTCAACGTCTGCAGCTTGGGCTTTGATTTCTTGCACGCAAATACAATCAGGGCTGGCTTTTTCGAGCCAAGCTTCCACGCCCTTGCGGGCGGCTGAACGAATACCGTTGAGGTTGAGGCTGGTTAGTTTGAACAAGGAATTTCCCCATGAGTCAGAGTGCGGCTGCCAACGATGCGTTGGCACAAGAATTTGTGCAATTCTCGCTGGATTGTGGCGTGCTGAAATTTGGGGAGTTCAAAACCAAAGCGGGCCGCATGAGCCCTTACTTCTTCAACGCCGGTTTGTTTGATGACGGTGCGAAGCTGGGCAAACTCGCCAGCTTTTATGCACAGCGCTTGGTGCAAAGCGGCATCGAGTTCGACATGATTTTTGGCCCTGCTTATAAAGGCATTCCACTGGGCGCTGCTGTGTCGATTGAGTTGGCGCGTTTGGGCAAGAGCGTGCCCTTTGCCTACAACCGCAAAGAAGCCAAAGACCACGGCGAAGGCGGCAGCTTAGTGGGCGCGCCGCTGAAAGGCCGCGTGTTGATTGTGGACGACGTGATGAGTGCGGGCACGGCTGCACGCGAATCGATTGCCTTGATCAAAGCAGCAGGCGCTTCTCCTCATGCAGTAGCGATTGCATTGGACCGCCAAGAAATGGCCACCGAAAAACAAGCCGATGGCACTACCAAAGACGTGCCCTACAGCGCGGTGCAATACGTGCGTGAGCAAGTGGGCCTGCAGGTGTGTGCGATTGCAGAGCTGAGCGATTTGCTGACCTACTTGAACGCGCAAGAAGGCAATGCCATGGGAGAGCACTTAGCCCGCACGCAGGCGTATCGCGAGCGCTATGGTGTGAACTAACTGAGCTTCTTCATCAACAACGCATTGACTTGGGCAGGGTTGGCTTTTCCTTTGCTGACTTTCATGATGGGGCCCACCAAGCCGTTCAAGGCTTTGGTGTTACCTGCCTTGAACTCTTCCACGTTCTTAGGATTGGCTGCCAATACGTCGTCGATGATTTTTTCCAATTCACCGGCGTCGTCCATCTGCTTGAGGCCTTTGGCTTCGATGATGGCGTCGACATCGCCACCTTCAGACCACAACGCGTCAAACACCTGACGCGCCGCGTTGTTGCTGACGGTGTTGTCGCTGATGCGGCCGATCAGGGCAGCCAGTTGGGCTGCGCTCACTGGGGCTTGCTCGATGGTCATTTCGCTGGCGTTCAAGCGTCGTGACACCTCGCCCATGATCCAGTTGCTGGCCAATTTGGGTTGGCCGCAAGCTTTGGCTGTGGCCTCAAAGTAGGCAGCAGCTGCTTTGCTTTGTGTGAGTTGCGTGGCATCGTATTCAGGTAGTGCGTAGTCTTTGACAAAGCGTTCGGCCATGATGCGGGGCAGCTCAGCCATTTCACTTCTCACGCGCTCCACCCAATCGCGACCAATCACCAACGGTGGCAGGTCTGGGTCGGGGAAGTAGCGGTAGTCGGCGGCATCTTCCTTGGTGCGCATAGCGCGTGTTTCACCCGTGTCAGGGTCAAACAAAACCGTGGCTTGCTCGATGGTGTGGCCGTCTTCGATCTGGTCGATTTGCCAGCGCACTTCGAAGTCGATGGCTTGTTGCATGAACTTGAAGCTGTTCAAGTTCTTGATTTCGCGGCGTGTACCCAAGGGTGCGCCGGGTTTGCGCACCGACACGTTGGCATCGCAACGGAACGAGCCTTCTTGCATGTTGCCGTCGCAAATGCCAATCCACGTGACGATTTTGTGCAGCTCTTTGGCATAGGCCACGGCTTCTTCGCTGCTACGCATATCGGGCTGGGTGACGATTTCGAGCAACGGTGTACCGGCACGGTTCAAGTCGATGCCTGACTGACCAATGAAATCCTCATGCAGCGATTTGCCCGCGTCTTCTTCGAGGTGGGCTCGCTCTAAGCGCACAGTTTTGTGCACAGTTTCTTTGCCAACTTCCAAGAAGAACGACACCTCGCCGCCTTGCACCACCGGAATTTCAAACTGGCTGATTTGGTAGCCTTTGGGCAGGTCAGGATAGAAGTAGTTTTTGCGCGCAAAGACGCTACGCTCGGCAATGTGCGCATTGACGCCTAAGCCAAACTCAATCGCGCGTTCGACTGCGCCCATGTTCATCACGGGCAGCGTGCCGGGCAGGGCCATGTCCACCGCGCAGGCTTGCGTATTGGGCTCGGCGCCAAACGCCACTGAGGCGCGGCTGAAAATTTTGCTCTTGGTGGAGAGCTGGGCGTGTGTTTCGAAGCCAATGACGACTTCGTAGCCTTGAACTAATTTGGGCGCAGACATTTAAACGCCCTCCGGCTTGGCGTTATGAAAATCGGTGTTCAGTTGGTACTGGTGAGCAACATTCAGCAAACGAGCTTCTTGCAAATAGTTGCCGATGAGTTGCAGGCCCACGGGCATTTTGTCAGCGCCAAAGCCCACGGGCAAGCTCATGCCGGGCAAGCCTGCGAGCGAGGCGGGCAGGGTGAAGATGTCCGCTAAGTAGTCAGCCAGCGGGTCGCTGGCGTTGTTGCCCAGTTTCCAGGCGACGCAGGGGGCCACGGGGCCAGCGATCACATCACACTCTGCAAACGCGCGCTGGAAGTCATCCGCGATCATGCGACGAATTTTTTGGGCTTGCAGGTAGTAGGCGTCGTAATAGCCGTGGCTCAGCACATAGGCGCCGGTCATGATGCGGCGTTTGACCTCTTCACCAAAGCCTTCGGCGCGGGTCTTTTTGTACATGCTCACGAGGTCGGTGTAGTCTTTGGCGCGGTGGCCAAACTTCACGCCATCAAAGCGGCTCAGGTTCGAGCTGGCTTCGGCTGGCGCAATGATGTAGTACACGGGAATGGCCAACTCAGTGCGTGGCAAAGTGATGGGCACAAGCTTGGCGCCTTGGGCTTCGAGCGTTTTGAGCGCGGCTTCAATTGCCTTGCGCACATCAGCAGCGAGGCCTTCGCCAAAAAACTCTTT
>CAJBHE010000093.1 GCA_903952885.1 uncultured Burkholderiales bacterium | reverse complement strand
GGCGTGGCCAACACGAACTGCCACAGCTCGGGCAGCATCCAGTGCCAACCCAACGCATCGCCCAGCATGGGCAGCACCAAAGGGGCGCTGAGCATGAGGCCGACAGCCACAGGCATGAAACCTACCCAAGCACCGTCTGGCGCTTGTTCTAAATGTTCTGCCGCAAGTGGCTTGTAGCCAGCATCACGCACGGCGCGTCGCAAACGAGCTTGATGGGTTTGGCTGTCTTCTTCGGTATGTGAGGAGGCCCACGTCACGCGTGCAGATTCGGTGGCCAAGTTCACGCTGACCGATTCAACACCAGAGAGTTTGGCAATCGCGCGCTCAACCCGAGCTACGCACGAGGCGCAGGTCATTCCACCAATACCAATATCGCTAGACAATTCAGACATAGGTTAAGGTTACATCTTTAAAGGGAGCCCTTCATGGACAACACATTTCAAGTTCAAGGCATGACCTGTGGTCATTGCGAAATGGCCATTAAAAAAGCCATTGCACGCTTAGACCCCGAAGCAAAAGTTGAGATTGACCGCAGCACAGGCAAAGTCGATGTGCGCAGCAGCAAGGCGCGAGAGGACATTGCACACGCCATTGCAGACGAAGGCTACCAAGTCGCATGAGCACCATCCGAGAAGCTCGCGGTGTCGAGCGCTTGGTGCAAGGCCAAGACATACAAGACGGTGCAGGTGTGAGACTGACGCGCGTACTGAGCCATGATTTGCAAGAACGCTTAGACCCGTTTTTGATGCTCGATGCGTTTGGCAGCGACAACCCCGGCGACTACATTGCAGGCTTTCCCAATCACCCACACCGTGGCTTTGAGACCGTGACCTACATGATTGCCGGTCGCATGCGCCACAAAGACAGCGGCGGCAATGAAGGCCTGTTGCAAAACGGCGGCGTGCAGTGGATGACCGCAGGACGAGGCCTGACGCACAGCGAAATGCCTGAGCAAGAAGAAGGCGTGATGGAAGGCCTTCAACTGTGGCTCAACTTGCCCGCCAAAAACAAACTGTGCGAGCCTTGGTACCGCGACATTCAAAGCAAGGACATTCCTGAAGTCACCACCGCGAATGGCGTGCTGGTGCGTGTGATTGCAGGCAGCTCACACGGCACAGACGGTGCGGTGCAACGCGAATACACCGAGCCGTTGTACTTAGACCTGCACTTCCCTGCGACAAACGGTGTTGTGCTTGAACAGCCATTGCCAGCCATGCACAACGCGTTTGTGTATGTGTACCGCGGCGGCTTAGACGTGATGCAAAGCGACAGTGCAACAACTGTTCCTATCAAACGTATGGCCGTGCTCACCAATGGTGGCGATGGTTTGGTGCTGCGTGCACAAGCAAACACCCGGGCCATCGTGATTGCGGGCAAGCCCTTGAACGAGCCCATCGCACAATACGGACCCTTTGTGATGAACACACGCGAAGAGTTGATGCCGGCCGTGGACGACTTTCGTGCAGGTTTAATGGGCTAACTCGGCTCAACAAAACTTTACGAAACTTGTGCTGCAACGCACAGACG
>CAJBHE010000092.1 GCA_903952885.1 uncultured Burkholderiales bacterium | reverse complement strand
TTTGGCTACAAACTCGGCGGCTTGTGCATCGGTCTGTCCTTTTTTGCGGGCATAGGCCCAAGCAGCCAAATACGCCATACGGCCATTGCCACCGGTTTTTGGGTTGACGATGATGACTTGCACACCAGGCTTGGTCAGGTCATCCCAATCTTTGATGCCCTTGGGGTTGCCATTACGGGTGAGAAATAACATGGTCGAGGTGGTGGGCGATGCGTTGTTAGGGAACCTCTTCGCCCAGTCTTTGGCGACCACGCCATTGGTTGCCAAGAACTCGATATCGGTCGTGGTGTTCATGCTGACCACGTCGGCATCTAAGCCGTCGTTCACTGCACGTGCTTGGGCGCTAGAGCCGCCGTGGGCTTGGTCAATCTTGATATCTTTGCCTGTGGTCTTTTTGTAATGGGCCACAAAAGCTTGGTTGTAATCTTTGTAAAACTCGCGGGCCACGTCATACGACGCGTTCAGCAAAGTTTGGGCAGAGGCCAATGAGCTCACTGCCAACAACGCTGCGGCCAAAGTGGTGTGAAAGAATTTTTTCATGCTGTATGGAACTCCAAAACTTTAGAAATGACCGCGATTGTGGTTTGCATCAAACACTTTTCAAACGACTGTTTATTTGTTAGTAAATAACGCATCTATATATAGAAAAGCTCCTCATTTTTTGAGGTAGATCTGATCGAACTGCGCGCCATCGGCAAAGTGCTCTTTGGCTACTTTGTCCCAGCTACCAAAGGCGCTCTCTAAGGTGAACAGATTGAGCTTGGGCAGCTGCTTCACATACTTGGCTTGCGCTTTGGCAGAAATAGGGCGGTAAAAGTTTTTGCCCGCAATGTCTTGGCCTTCCTCTGTATAAAGGTAGTTCAGGTAGGCCTCGGCCACTTTGCGTGTGCCTTTGCGTTCGACGTTTTTGTCAACCAAGGCAACGGGTGGCTCGGCCAAGATGCTGATGGATGGGTAAACGATGTCCACCTTGTTGCCAAATTCTTTTTCCAGCAAGTGCGCTTCGTTTTCCCACGAGATGAACACATCGCCTTGGTTGCGTTGCGCAAACGTGACCGATGAGCCGCGAGCACCGGTGTCGAGCACAGGCACGTTCTCGTAGAGTTTTTTCACAAACTCTTTGGCTTTACTTTCATCACCTTTTGGACCGCCGTATTTGCGTTTGGCAAACTCCCAAGCGGCCAAATAATTCCAACGAGCGCCGCCCGATGTTTTGGGGTTGGGCGTGATGACGCTGATGCCGGGCTTGACCAAGTCGTCCCAGTCTTTGATGCCTTTGGGGTTGCCTTGGCGCACCACCAACACGATGGTGGATGTGTAAGGCGACGAGTTGTGAGGCAAGCGCTTTTGCCAATCTTGTGGAATCAGGCCACCGTTTTTATAAAGCGCATCGATATCACCTGCCAAGGCCAAGGCGACCACATCAGCGTCGATGCCGTCGATGACTGAGCGGGCTTGTTTGCCAGAGCCACCATGCGACTGTTTGATGGTCACGTCTTGGCCTGTTTGTGCTTTCCAGTGTTTGGCAAAGGCCGTGTTGAACTCGCTGTACAGCTCGCGGGTCGGGTCGTAAGATACGTTAAGCAAAGTAACGGGCGAGGTTTGGGACGAAGTTTGGGCAGCGGCAAAACAGTTCACAGCCAAGATGGCTGCAGCCAGCAGCGTTTTAAGAAAGCGTTGGCGTTGAATCATGTTTGTTCCCTTTTGAATCCATCTCAATTTTCGATGGACGGATTCTTAGCGTCGCAGCGCGAAAAGGGAACGACAGAATTATTGGTTGTTCATTACCAAATCATCTAAAGCAATCAAATTGAACCGACAGTTGATTCATCGCTACGACTGTCGCCACGGTTGTCTTTCCACTGAATGGCCACCTTGTCACCCGCCTTAGTGCCTTTGAGGGTGAACTGCCAAAACGGATTTTTAGACACGGCAGTGCCCCACTCTGCCGTCATCACCGATTTGCCATTGAGCAAAACCGTGACGTCTTGGATATGCCAAGCAGGGATGACTTTGCCATTGCCATCTTTGCGCTGGCCAGATTCCATTTCATGGTTCATCAACACACGCACGGTAGCGTTGTTGCCAGCGGGAACGATGCGGATACGCGATGCTTCAGACATGTGTGTTCCTTTATTACTCGCCGCAACCACCCAAGGTGACCTTGATGTCACGCTTAGCGAAATAGGTTTTGCCGTCTTGCGTCAAAGCCACGGCATAGACATCAGACGATTGGCTCATCTTGATACGCAAAGAAAATTGGCTATCAACCATAGGGCTAGTTTGAAAGCTGGCTACCAAGGCTGCTGGGTTTTTTTCTACCAGTAACAACATGCGCTTGACGTTGGGCAGTGTTGACCCAAAACTCAGCAATACACTGGCACCGCTGTCTGCAATCTCTGGTCCATTGATGGACACCTCCGAACTGGAAACAGGTGCTGACGCACCCAAGATTTTGAGAGCAGAGGCAATCGATTTGGCTTCAAAAGCTGCTTTTTCATAGGCAATGGCTTTGAACGGCACAAAGCCGGCTGTACCCAGCAGCGAGGCTACTGCCCAACTGTGTTGGAGGGTTTGACGTCTGTTCAACATGGGATTTGTCTTGATAAAAGCACATTTTGCCTTAGCAAATCCGCTTAGACTTAGGCTCTTATTTGTTAATTTTTAGACGAGCTGGAGTTCACCATGACACAACGCTTTTCTTTGCTACAAGGCTGGGCCTTAACCGCTTTGTCTGCCTGCTTCTTGACTGCTGCGCATGCGCAACCTGCTGCCAATGCACTTTACCAACGCGCCAATGCCGCCACTTGCGCCAACTGCCACGGCACTGAAGGCCGCACCACCAGCGGCTCAGCCATTCCTTCATTGGCTGGTATGCCCAAAGACTACATGGTCTTGCAAATGAAAGCTTTCAAAGAAGGTACACGCCCCGCCACGGTAATGCACCAAATCTCTAAAGGCTATACCGATGCACAAATCGACAGCATTGCCACCTATTACGCCAGCCTCAAACGCTAAAAGGACAACCTCATGAAACGTCGCAGTTTTGTACAAGCCTCATTGGCGCTTGGCTCTATCGGTTCTTTAAGCTCAATGGTGGGTTGCGCCTCGACAGGTCGGATTCCTGAAAAAGCACGTGTGGTCGTGGTGGGGGGTGGTTATGGCGGTGCAACGGCCGCCAAATACATTCGCATGTTGTCGAACTACAAAATCGATGTCACGCTGGTTGAACCAAATTCAGCTTTTGTATCTTGCCCGATGTCCAACTTAGTGATTGGCGGCAGCAAGACCATGGACGATATCACCACACCCTACGACAAGCTCTCGGGCAACCACGGCGTGAATGTAGTGCGCGACTATGTGGCCAGCATCGATGCCAACAAGAAAACCGTCACCTTGGCCAGCGGCCCAAGCATTCGCTACGACAAACTGGTGCTGTCACCCGGCATCGACTTGGTGTTGAACAGCGTGGAGGGTTTGCAAGCGGCTCATGCCTCTGGGCAAATTTTGCACGCTTGGAAAGCTGGTCCAGAAACCATGGCGCTTCGCAAACAACTTGAATCCATGGACGATGGCGGCGTGTTTGCCATCACCATTCCTGAAGCGCCCTACCGCTGCCCACCCGGCCCGTACGAGCGTGCCAGCCAAGTGGCGCATTACTTCAAGCAACACAAGTCCAAGTCGAAGGTGTTGATCTTGGATGCCAACCCAGACGTGACATCGAAAGGCCCGCTGTTTAAGAAGTACTGGGCTGACAACTACAAAGGTATTTTGGAATACCGCGGCCAACACAAAACCGTGGCCGTGGATGCCAAGGCCAAGACGCTCAAGTTTGAAGTGCAAGGCGATGTGAAGGCCGATGTGATCAACATCTTGCCCACCATGCGGGCTGGCACGATTGCCATTCAAAGCGGCTTGGCCAATGCCAACGCGCGCTGGTGCGGTGTGAATTACCAAACCTTTGAATCGACCCAAGCCAAAGATGTGCACGTGATTGGCGACTCGATTTTGCTTGCCCCCGCCATGCCCAAGTCAGGCCACATGGCCAACTCCCATGGCAAGGTCACGGCCGCAGCCATCGTGGCGCAGTTGTCAGACTTGCCGGTGAATCAAGACCCCTTGCTCACCAACACTTGCTACAGCTTTGTGAGTGACAAGCTGGTGGTGCACGTGGCCTCGGTGCATCAATACGACGCGAAAGACAAAACTTTCAAAACAGTGCCTGGCTCGGGCGGTGTATCAACAGCACCGAACGAGTTAGAAGGTGTTTACGCTTGGAACTGGGCGCAAAACATTTGGGCTGACAGTTTGCTTTAAGTGCGCAGCACAGCCACTGCGTCTTGCAGGTCTTGCGCCCACTCGCGACGGTTGCGCCCATCGGCAGTTTGCTTGTCGCCATAACGCACTTGTGCCAACAATGGCGGCGCGCACAGCGTGCGCCATAGTGAGCCAATCAAGGTGTCGTCGGCGCGGTAGCAAGGGGCTAGGCTGATATCGTGGGTGTGCGCATCCACGAATTGCAAAGCGATGGGCTGAATGGGCGCATTCACCGAAATGGCAGCTTGCAACAAATTGGCATGGAATGGCAACAGCGTGATGCCGTCGCCCGTGCCACCCTCTGGAAACACGGCCAACACGTGGCCTTTTTGTAAAGCTTCAGCCATTTGGTGGACCACCCGCAACGCATCACGGTTAGAAGATCGCTCAATGTAGAGAGAACCACCGCCCGTGGTGAGCGTGCCGAGTAATGGCCAACTGCGAATTTCAGACTTGGCCACAAATCGGCAATGACAAGCCGCATGCATCACCAAAATATCGAGCCACGAAATGTGGTTGGCTGCCATCAGCACGGGTCCTGGAGCCGGGTGGCCTTTGACGCGCACTTCAATGCCGATGACCGCCAACATGCCACGCGCCCACACTTCAACATAACGGGCTTGCTGATCGTCGCTGTAACGGGGAAATTGGGTACGAATGTCCCAATACGCCACCAAGATGCACCCGATGACGCGAACAAATTTCACAAGGGCCAATAAGTGCTTCATCACGCCCCCACGTAAGCGATCTGGCCAGCCACCAAAGTGGCTTTGACGCGCGCGGGCATGACCATCCCGGTCATGTCGAACGCAAACGGCGTGTGCTTGCCTTGGCTGTGTAAGGCGTCGGGCGAGACCTGCCATTCCATCGCAGGGTCAAACACCACGATATCGGCCACGCCGCCCACATGGAGCTGGCCCAAGCTGTTGCTTTGTCCTTGCACTTTGCCCAACACCTTGGCGGGCTGTGCGGTCAACACGTCGAGCGCACGAAGCACGCTGACCTTGCTGTCATTGGCCCACTTGAACGAAAGGCTGAGCAAGAGCTCCAAGCCAGTTGCGCCCGATTCAGCTTCGGCAAAAGGCAAGGCCTTACCATCGTTGTCAATGGGCGTGTGGTCAGACACCAAAGCGTCGAGCGTGCCGTCGGCCAATGCGGCACGCAAAGCATCGCGGTCGCGCTGTTGGCGCAGCACAGGCGTCACGCGCGCGCGGCTGTCAAAGTAACCAATATCGTGATCGCTCAGGTGCAGTGAGTTAATACTCACGTCAGCCGTGACGGACAAACCCTCTTGCTTGGCAGCACGCACCAGCTCCACACCTTCAGCGCTGGAAATGCGGCACAGGTGCACGCGGGCTTTGGTACTGCGCATGAGCGCGAAGATGGTGTGCAGGGCAATGGTCTCGGCCGCCACAGGCACGCTGCTCAAACCCAAGCGGGTGGCGAGCGAGCCGGTGGCTGCCACGCCTTTGCCCAAATGCATGTCTTGCGGGCGCAGCCAAACGGTGTAGCCAAAGGTCGATGCGTATTGCAAAGCGCGTTGCAACACTTGTGTGTTCTCCAAAGGCACTTCGGCTTGGCTAAAGCCCACGCAGCCTGCGTCGGTGAGGTCTGACATTTCGGTCAGCACTTCGCCCTTCAGACCACGGGTGAGTGCGCCCAGTGGGAACACGCGTGCTCGGTGCAGTTTTTCAGCGCGGAACTTGAGCATTTCAATCAGGCCTGGCTCGTCCAACACGGGATCGGTGTCGGGTGGGCACACGAGACTGGTCACACCACCGGCCACAGCGGCCATGAGCTCGGAGGCCAGCATGCCTTCGTGTTCGTGGCCGGGTTCGCGCAAGCGCACTTGCAAGTCGACCAAGCCAGGGGCGACGATGCAACCTTTGGCGTCTATGGTTTGTTCGGCTTTGAAATTCGCTGGTAATTTCTCGCCGCTCTTCGCGTCAGTTTTCACAATCGCCACGATGTGACCATCAGCCACCGCCACATCAGCGATGTGGTCAAAGCCAGAGGCTGGGTCGATCACGCGACCGTTTTGAATCAGGATGTTCATGCTTCATTCCCCGCCACGATGGACATCACGGCCATACGCACTGCAATACCAAACGTCACCTGCGACAAGATGACACTTTGCGGCCCATCGACCACGGCTGAGTCAATCTCCACCCCTCGGTTGATGGGACCAGGGTGCATCACGATGGCGTCGGGTTTGGCGAGTTGCAACTTCTCTTGCGTGAGGCCAAACGATTTGAAATATTCTTGGCTCGAGGGCAACAACGCACCGCTCATGCGTTCGTTTTGCAAGCGCAGCATGATGATCACGTCGCAGCCCTTGATGCCTTCTTCGAGGTTGTTGAACACCTTGACACCCATGGCCGACAAGTCGCTGGGCACCAAGGTCTTCGGGCCAACCACGCGCACTTCGGCGCAACCAAGTGTGGTGAGCGCATGGATGTCAGAGCGCGCCACACGTGAGTGCAACACGTCGCCCACGATGGCCACGGTGAGGTTAGTGAAATCACCTTTGTAGTGACGGATGGTGTACATGTCCAGCAAACCCTGCGTGGGGTGTGCGTGACGTCCGTCACCGGCGTTGATCACGTGCACATGCGGC
>CAJBHE010000091.1 GCA_903952885.1 uncultured Burkholderiales bacterium | reverse complement strand
GTGTCGTAGTCGTTGCCAAAAATTTGCAGGTGCTCGCGCTGACCCAAGGCCACTTGCGTGATGTAGGGCATAAGGTTGTTGGGGATGCCGTTGGGCGCTTCGCCCAGCAAGCCGCTAACGTGTGCGCCTACTGGGTTGAAGTAGCGCAGGATGGCGATGGACCAACGTGGGTCGGCTGCGTGCAACTCGCGCAGCGCGTCTTCGCACATGAGCTTGGTGCGGCCATAGGGATTGGTGGCGGTGAGGGCTGCAGTCTCTGGGATGGGAACGCTCACAGGGTCGCCATACACGGTGGCTGACGAGCTAAACACCATGCGGCGCACATTGGCGCGGTCCATGGCTTGTAGCAGGTTGATCGTGCCGCTGACGTTGTTTTCTAGGTAGCGCAGGGGTTGGGCGACTGACTCGCCCACGGCTTTGAGGCCTGCAAAGTGGATGACGCCTGCAAAGTTGTAGCGGGCGAACAGGGCGTCTAGGGCTGATGAATCACGGATGTCAGCCTGCACAAACTCTAGTGGGCTGGCGCCCAGCTTGGCCAGACGGCCCAGGACGTTGCGGCTGGAATTGCACAAATTGTCCAAAATGACGACAGGTTGGCCAGCATCAGCGAGGGTGACGACGGTGTGCGAGCCAATGAAGCCTGTGCCGCCTGTGATCAAAATGGGTGGAGTCATGCTTTGAAAAATTTGTAGGTTTTGATGATTATCCCCTGCGAACATGCGGTCTGCGGCCTAGAATAATTGCAACTTACCGGCGCGCACAGTTAGTGCTCTGGTGAGTGATTTCTATCTTTTTACCTTTTTAGTACTTTCATGAAACGCACACATTCTTCCCACGCTGCAGCGCACGCAGGCGCTGAATCTTGCATTGCCCTCATTGACGCCCGTTTCTTGGCGTGGCTGCAAGGCCAAACCGACACCGCACAAGACCAAGTGCGCCCACAGTTGCACCAGTCGCTGAGCAATGCCATGGCCCACAACGGACTTGAGCTAAACCTGCGCCGCATCTATTGGTACAGCGACTCCACTGACGATCAAGCCATTGGCGGCCAAGTCAGCCGCGCTGTGTTGCCACACAGCCAAGACGGTGGTTTGTCAATGTTGCGCACTTTGGGCGCAGACCTGAAGCGTTTGGCCGAGCGCGGTGCGTGCGACCACCTCTTGGTGGGCAGCGATGACGAACGTTTGATCAGTCTGATTGACGAAGCCCAGTTGCACGGCGTGTCGGTGCACCTGTTGGCCGATGAAGCCTCGCGGAACATGACGCAGCTCAACCGTGAAGACCCAGGTTGGGCGCGCTTGCTGTCGCAAGCAGACCAACGCGTGGTGTTGGGCGCACAAGCCTCACGCGAAGGCGGCTCACGCCACAGCACCTCCATGCACGCAACACCACAGGCTGACCCCGAGCAGCTGCGCGAGCAACTCAACACCGTCATCAACACATGGTGGGCCGATGAGCCCGAAGACCTGCGTGAAGAGCTGCGAGAAGAGTTGCAAAACACACGCGGCATTCCGCAAGAGGTGGACCGCCAGTTGCTGTTGGGCGTGCGCCGCGTGTTGGAACGTGCGCTGAGCTTCCAAGAGAAAAAACTCTTGCGCGAAATGGTGCGTGAACTGGTGTTGGGCCCACAGGCGGCAGTCGCTGCACCTGCGGTTGACCACGCTGAATAAACCACGTTGACGAAACCCATCACGGAGTTACACACCATGAGCGATTTTTCTCCCGCCGACATCTTGGCCCAGGCGCTGCCCTACATCCGCAAGTTCCACGGCAAAACCTTGGTCATCAAATACGGCGGCAACGCCATGACCGACCCCGCTTTGCAAAAAGCATTTGCCGAAGACGTGGTGTTGCTCAAGCTCGTGGGCATGAACCCCGTGGTGGTGCATGGCGGCGGCCCGCAGATTGAAGGCTTGTTGCAACGCTTAGGTAAAAAGGGCGAGTTCATCGAAGGCATGCGCGTGACCGATGCTGAAACCATGGAAGTGGTGGAGTGGGTCTTGGGCGGCGAAGTGCAGCAAGACATCGTGGGCCTGATCAACCAAGCCGGCGGCAAAGCCGTGGGCTTAACCGGCCGCGATGGCGCGATGATTCGCGCCCAAAAACTGATGGTGCACGACAGCAAAGACCCCGACAAAGAATACGACGTGGGACAAGTGGGAGACATCGTCAGCATCGACC
>CAJBHE010000090.1 GCA_903952885.1 uncultured Burkholderiales bacterium | reverse complement strand
CCCTTCGGCATTGGTGGGCCCAAAAATATGGATTCCAACGTCGTGGCAGCTCTGCACGATGGTTTCAAACAAACCCTCGAAGACCCCAAAGTATTGAGCCTGCTCGACAAACTCTCGCAGCCCGTCATCTACATGAACACCGAGGCCTACACCCGTTACGCCAAGCGCACCTTTTTGGCAGAAAAAGCCACCGTCGAACGACTTGTCAGACAATGAGCCGATGAATTCTCTCGAAGGCATTCGCATCCTGGACTTAAGCCGCGTGTTGGCTGGCCCTTGGTGCACCCAAACGCTGGCGGACTTAGGCGCAGACGTGATCAAAATTGAGCGCCCTGACACGGGTGACGACACCCGAAGCTGGGGCCCGCCTTTTTTAAAAGACAGCCAAGGCAACGACACCTCCGATGCTGCCTATTTTCTGGCCGCCAACCGCAACAAGCGCTCGGTCACCTGCGACATCGCCACCCCCGAAGGGCAAGCGCTGATTCGCCAGCTGGTGTTGACGTGCGATGTGTTGATTGAAAACTACAAAGTCGGCGACTTGGCCCGCTATGGGCTGGACCATGCCTCGCTCGCCCAAATTCACCCCAAGCTGGTCTATTGCAGCATCACGGGTTTTGGACAAACAGGCCCGTATCGCCACCGCGCAGGCTACGACTTTGCCATCCAAGGCATGGCTGGGCTCATGAGCATCACAGGCGAACGCGATGAGCTGGGGGGATCGCCCCAAAAAGTGGGCATTGCCGTGGCCGACCTCTTCACTGGCATGTATGCCGCCGTGGCCATCTTGGCAGCCCTCAGACACGCCAACCACACAGAGCAAGGCCAGCACATTGACTTGGCTCTGCTTGACACCCAAGTTGCCGTCATCGCTAACTTAGGGGCCAACTATTTGGTCGATGGCCAGCATCGCGGTGACGTGCCCACCCGAGCGGGCAACGCTCATCAAAACTTGGTGCCTTATCAAGTTTTTGAAGTGGCCCCTGAAGCCGATGGCAGCCGTGCCCACCTCATCTTGGCCATTGGCAATGACAAGCAGTTTGCAAAATTTTGCATCGTAGCGGCCCGCACCGACCTGCACACCGACCCGCGCTTTGCCACCAACGCGGCCCGTGTGGGCCATCGCAGCAGCTTGATTGCCATCCTTGAGCCGTTGATGCGCACGCGCAGCAAAGCCGACTGGTTGCACGCGCTGCACGCCGCACACATTCCCTGCGGCCCCATTCACAATTTGGCTGAGGTGTTTGCTGACCCTCAAGTCGTCAGCCGAGCGATGGTGGACACATGGCATCACCCCACAGCCCAAGACCTGCAACTGGTGGCCAACCCCATCAAGCTCAGCCAAACCCCCGTGCGCCATGACCTACCCCCACCCTTGCTAGGACAGCACACCGACGAAGTACTGGCCGATGTGCTGCACCTAGACGCCCACGCGCGGCAAGAGCTGCGTCGCAAGCGCATCATTTAAATTCACATCCGCCCCACCTCAACATCGCCCCCACCCTTGCGGCGAACGCATGAAAAACCCCCACCGTGTTGCCACGGTGGGGGTTTTTAAACTTTTAAATCCTTAACTTGCTAAGCCAGTAGAGGGATTAGAAGCGATAACCCACGCGAAGTACGTAATCGGTGGTGTTGAGTTTCACATCACCTGTTGTGGTGGCAGGTCCATTCAGGCCCGGTGGTACAGCAGGGCCGACCAAAGTTGTTGTAGTTTTAATTGGAAT
>CAJBHE010000089.1 GCA_903952885.1 uncultured Burkholderiales bacterium | reverse complement strand
CCTTCGGTGTGGCCCGACAAGTCAATCAGCACATCAATTTCCATGGCCCGCATGAGTTTGGCCACATCGAGGCTGGTCATGCCGTGGCAGTCGATGTAGTGGTCAAACGCGGAGCGGTAGCGTTTCCACAAGTCGCTGTTGTCGCTCACGCCAGTAAAGAAGCCGGTCAGCTCGAACTGCGATTTGTCGAATTGTTCAATCAAGCCAATGAGCAAGTAGCCCACTGGGTGCACGCGGAAGTCGGCAGACATGAAGCCCACACGTTTTTTGCGGTGCTGGTATTTTTCTCCGTTCCACAGTGGGTGGGGCGAGGCTTGGTATTTGTCGGCGGCATACAGCTCGGCGCATTTGCGAATGACCGATGCATCGTCGGTGATGGCCATGATGGTCAATGGACCACAGCTCAGTTGGCCTGCTTCAATGCCCGCGATGATGCGCGCTTTGGAGGCTTCAAAGTCGGTCCAGTCACAGTTGCTCATACGGGCGCCCATGAGGTGGCCTTCGCCATACGCATAGTCGGGTGCCACTTGCAATGCATGCGCAAAAGCGCGTGTGGCCAGTGTGTATTGCTTGTACTGGCCCAGCAGTTGGCCTTGGCCTTCTAGGGCTCGTACGTGGTCTGGGTTGATGTCAGTGGCGGCGGTCAGGCACAGCAGCGCATCGTGATGGCGGTTGATGCCTTGCAGCAAGGCGGCCTTGTTGGTGTAGGCCTCCATGTAGTGTGGGTCTGCGGCAATGGCTTGGTCATACGCAGTCAATGCGTCTTCGGCCAAACCTAAGTCGTGCAAAGTTTTGGCTTTGGCAAAGTGGCCCAGCGGCAGGTGAGGCGATGACTCGCAGGCTTGGCTGAAAAAGGCCAAAGCACCTGCTGGGTCCATTTGTGCGGAACGCGCAACACCGAGGGAGTAAAGCGTTAAAAAGTTTTTCTCATCCAGCGCCAAGGCTTGGCGCAGCAGCTGTTCGGCTTGTGCGTGTTGACCGGCTGCTTGCAATGAAATGGCTTGTGTGTTGAGTGCCACCAATTCAGCGTTGCCCGTGTTGGCATTGCTGCCGTGGCTGCTGGTGTGGGCCACACGTACGGTGTCGAGGTGCGCTTGTGCACCTGCCAGTGTGGGCTCGGTCTTCAGGGCTTTTTGCACCGCTTTGAGTGATTCTTCAAGGCGACCCAAATGAAACAAGATGACCGAATACGCCAAATGTGCTTGTGCAAATTTTGGTGAGCTTGCCACTACTTTTTCAATGTAGGGCAGGGCGGCTGCGTAGTCGCCATGTGCAGATGCAATGGCGCTGAGTGAATACAGGGCCACAGCATTGCCGCTGTCGAATTTCAGTGCTTGCACAAACAAAGCCTTGGCTTCGTCGTTCTCACCTGCGTGCTGATGTGCAATGGCTTTGTCGAGCAAGGCTTGCAGGTTGTTGCGGTTTACTTTTGCGTTCATGTCTCTGATGTCTTTGTTTACAGCCACTCAAGTGGCACGTTTTGCCCGGCAGAGGCCAGCAGTTGTTGACGGCGTAAGCGAACGTTTTGGCTGGGGGCGGGCCACTTTTTGTAGATGGATAAATAGTCCGACACGGTGTGCAAGCCTTTGGCTGTGCTGGCCGAGCCACGACGCTGATGCGGGTTGACGTAGTCTTTGTAAACCACGGCACCCACGATATTGGCGTGGGTAAAAGGGGTGTCGCTGGCAACGTTGAGCAAAAAGTCCCAGTCGTCCAAGCTGCTGAGGTGGGGGTCTTGTTGACGGCCATGCACAGCTTCTCGCGGAAAGATGGCACTGTGGTTTTGTATGAAGTTCTTCACGTACAAGGCGTCCACATCCATCTCTGCCACGCTGTACTCGTTGGTTTGTAGGGGCTGAACTTCGAGGGCTTGTCGGTTTTCTTGCACCACGCGGTAGTTGGTGTAAATCACGCGACCCGGGTGGTCGAGGGTGGCTTGATGTGCTTTGTCTAAATAGTCGGGCAAGAACGCGTCGTCGTCATCTAGGAAGATGACATACCGTCCACGCGCATTGGCCAAGCCTTGGTTGCGGCTCAGTGCGGGCCCGAGCTTGCCGCTGCGCTTGATGAAGGTGTCTTGTTCTTGCAAACTCTTGGCGACTATTTGCAGTGTGTCTGCATCCAGTGTGTCGGCCACCACGATCATTTCGTGGCTGGTGAAGCTGTTAGCACGCACAGACGTCAGCGCACGGGCCAGTAGCTTAGGCCGCTGGTGCGTGGTGACGATGATGCTGAAGTAAGGCGTAGCCATGTGGCGGTTTTTTGACAAGGTGTGACTCTGGTCAGGTCAATAAGCAAAACCTAAGCCAACTTGATAAACGAGGCCTAGGTGTCAAGCAAAGCGGCAATCAAGGTTGGCACAGAAATCGCTTGGTACGTTGCAACCTCATTGCACAACCAGGAGTTTTCAAATGACCCTTATCCAAGAATTGATGAACCAAAGCGCCACAGGCAGCATGCTGCAAGGCGGCACGATCAAGCGCTTCAGCCCTTTGGAAATCCGCGAAACCATTCAAACTTTGGTCGCCACAGAACAAATTGAGACTGCTTACGCTTTGGGCGAAGCCGGTTTGGCCATTTACCCCACCAGCGAAGACATGTTGGCGATTTGCGGCCTGTTGGCTGTGATGCGCCAAGACTGGCCAGCCGCTGTTGAGCTGCTGCAAGAGCTGGTCGAAGCACAAGGCCAAAACATTCAACCCTTCACCTATGTGATGTTGGTGCGCGCCTTGCGTTGCAACCTTGACCCAGCAGGCGCATTGAAGATAGCCAACCAAGGCCTGCACTACTACCCAGGCCAACTCGAATTGGAAGCTGAACGTTTGGCGCTCGACGAGTACGTCGGCACAATCACAACTTCAACTCACACGCACTAAGCGGCAAACTTGCGGCCTCAGCGCGGCAATTTTTTGCCACTCAAGGACGTAGATAGCCATGCAAGTGGAAGAAATAAGCCAACTCGGCTTAGACCAAGTCATTCAACTGGCTGAACAATTTCAATCGGCAGGGCGCACCGCAGATGCGATTGCGCTCTACACCCTTTGGACACAAAACAGTCCTTCGAATGACCGTCACATCGGGTTGTTCAACCAAGGCGTCATGCAGCTCAATGTGGGCGATATTGACGGGGCTGAACACGCCTACCGCTTGAGTTTGGAGTTGTATCCGGGCTTTGCCCAGGCGCGCATCAACCTCGGCCTGTTGCTAGAACGCAAGGGCCAATTTGATGACGCCATGCTGCAGTGGAGCCAAGTGGCTGCCTCTGGTTACTTGCAAGTTGCGGCCAACGTCGAGTTGCAAACCTTGGCGCTCAACCACATTGGCCGCTTACAAGAGCAGCTCAAACACTACGACTTGGCCGAGCACGCCCTCACCCAAAGCTTGCAGCTCAACCCGCGCCAGTCCGATGCTTTGCAGCATTGGGTGCACTTGCGCAGCAAACAATGCAAAT
>CAJBHE010000088.1 GCA_903952885.1 uncultured Burkholderiales bacterium | reverse complement strand
CGGGTGGCGTAGTACAAGCCCAACACAACGTCTTGCGAAGGAACGATGGAGGGTTCGCCATTGGCAGGGAACAAGATGTTGTTCGAAGCCAGCATCAAGGTACGGGCTTCCATCTGTGCCTCCACAGACAAAGGCACGTGAACGGCCATTTGGTCACCGTCGAAGTCGGCGTTGAACGCTGAACAGACAAGTGGGTGCAACTGAATGGCTTTGCCTTCGATCAAGATCGGCTCGAACGCTTGAATACCCAAGCGGTGCAGTGTAGGCGCACGGTTCAACATGACGGGGTGCTCTTTGATCACCTCTTCCAAGATGTCCCACACCACGGCTGAACCGGATTCAACTTCTTTCTTCGCCGCCTTGATGGTGGTCGCAATGCCCATGGCTTCGAGACGAGAGAAGATGAAAGGCTTGAACAACTCGAGTGCCATCAACTTGGGCAAACCGCACTGGTGCAGTTTCAAAGTTGGGCCCACGGTAATCACTGAACGACCCGAGTAGTCGACGCGCTTACCCAACAAGTTTTGACGGAAACGACCGCTCTTACCTTTGATCATGTCAGCCAGTGACTTCAAGGCACGCTTGTTGGCGCCTGTCATGGCCTTGCCGCGACGACCGTTGTCCAGCAAGCTGTCCACGGCTTCTTGCAACATACGTTTTTCGTTGCGTGCAATGATTTCAGGCGCCTTGAGCTCAAGCAAACGACGCAAGCGGCTGTTACGGTTGATCACGCGACGATACAAGTCGTTCAAGTCGGAAGTCGCAAAACGACCCCCATCCAACGGCACGAGTGGGCGCAAATCGGGTGGCAACACGGGCAAGACGGTCAACACCATCCACTCGGGCTTGATGCCCGACTTCTTGAACGCTTCCATCAATTTCAAACGCTTGGCGTTTTTCTTGATCTTGAGTTCAGAACCGGTCAGGTCATTGCGCAGCTTCTCGATTTCAACATCGAGGTCGAGACCTTCGAGCAAATCTTTGATGCCTTCAGCGCCCATCTTGGCGATGAATTCGTCACCGTACTCCACCACTTTGGCTTCGTAGTCGTCTTCGGACATGATGGCGAATTTCTTCAAAGGTGTCATGCCGGGATCGGTCACGACATATGCCTCGAAGTACAACACGCGTTCGATGTCACGCAGGGTCATGTCGAGCACGAGGCCCAAACGTGACGGCAGTGACTTCAAGAACCAGATGTGGGCGCAAGGTGCGGCCAGGTCGATGTGACCCATACGCTCGCGACGCACTTTGGTTTGTGTGACTTCAACGCCGCACTTCTCGCAAATGACGCCACGGTGCTTGAGGCGTTTGTATTTGCCACACAAGCATTCGTAGTCCTTGATGGGGCCAAAGATCTTGGCGCAAAACAGACCATCGCGCTCAGGCTTGAAGGTACGGTAGTTGATGGTTTCTGGCTTTTTCACTTCGCCGAAAGACCATGAACGGATCTTCTCGGGAGAAGCCATGCCAATTTTGATGGCATCGAAATGCTCATCGGGCGTGAACTGCTTGAACAGGTCGAGTAATGATTTCATGTTTTAAATCCTTCTTTTCATCAAACCGCTTAAGCGCGGTCCAACTCAATGTCGATGCCCAATGAACGAATTTCTTTGACCAACACGTTGAACGATTCGGGCATGCCCGCTTCGATCGAGTGCTCGCCTTTGACAATGCTTTCGTACACCTTGGTACGGCCTTGCACGTCGTCGGACTTGACGGTCAACATTTCTTGCAGTGTGTAAGACGCGCCGTAAGCTTCCAAAGCCCACACCTCCATCTCACCGAAACGCTGGCCACCGAACTGAGCCTTACCACCCAGCGGCTGTTGTGTGACCAAGCTGTATGGGCCGGTTGAACGAGCGTGCATCTTGTCGTCCACCAAATGGTGGAGCTTCAAGAAGTGCATGTAGCCGATGGTGGTTGGACGCTCGAAAGCTTCGCCAGTACGACCATCAAACAAGTTCGCTTGTGTGCGTGTGGCTGTCAGACCCTTCGCCTTGGCGATGTCGTCTGGGTAAGCCAACTTCAACATCGTGCGGATGTCTTCTTCTGCAGCGCCGTCGAACACGGGGGTTGCAAAAGGCACGCCGTTGGTCAAGTTGCCAGCCATCTCGACGATTTGGGCGTCGTTGAGCTTGCTCAGGTCTTCTTTGCGGCCTGAACCGTTGTACAGCTCTTCCATGAAAGCGCGCACTTCAGCGGCTTTGGCTTGCTCTTGGAGCATGTTGCCAATGCGTTGGCCGATACCTTTACCCGCCCAACCCAAGTGAACTTCCAACACCTGACCCACGTTCATACGCGAGGGAACGCCCAAGGGGTTCAACACGATGTCGCAAGGCGTGCCGTCGGCCATGTAAGGCATGTCTTCGACCGGAACGATCTTTGACACCACACCTTTGTTACCGTGACGACCGGCCATCTTGTCACCAGGCTGCAAGCGACGCTTGACGGCAAGGTAGACCTTGACCATCTTCAACACGCCTGCTGGCAACTCGTCGCCTTGCGTCAACTTCTTGCGCTTCTCTTCGAAGGCCAAGTCAAAGCTGTGACGGGTTTGTTCCATCGCGTTCTTGATGCTTTCCAACTGGCCTGCAGTTTCTTCATCAGAAGGACGGATGTCGAACCAGTGGAACTTCTCGACAGAAGCCAAATAGGCCTTGTCGATCTTGCTGCCCTTGGCCAACTTGTTAGGACCACCGTTGGCGGTTTTCCCGTTCAAGAGTTTTTCGATACGGTCAAACGCGTCAGCTTCCACGATGCGAAGCTGGTCGTTCAAGTCGAGTCGGAAACGCTTGAGTTCGTCATCAATAATTTGCTGAGCACGCTTGTCGCGCACGATGCCTTCACGGGTGAAGACTTGCACGTCAATCACGGTACCTTGCGAACCTTGGCTCACGCGCAGTGATGTGTCTTTCACATCGCTGGCCTTTTCGCCGAAGATCGCGCGCAACAGTTTTTCTTCTGGTGTCAGCGTGGTTTCACCTTTGGGGGTGACCTTGCCGACCAGTGTGTCGCCGGGTTGCACTTCTGCACCCACGTAGATGATGCCGGAGTCATCCAAACGGTTGAGTTGTTGCTCAGCCAAGTTGGGGATGTCGCGTGTGATTTCTTCTGCACCCAGCTTGGTGTCGCGAGCCATCACCACGAGTTCTTCGATGTGGATCGAGGTGTAGCGGTCTTCTGCCACCACGCGCTCGCTGATCAAGATCGAGTCTTCGAAGTTGTAGCCGTTCCAAGGCATGAAAGCGATCAACATGTTTTGACCGATGGCGATTTCGCCCAGGTCAGTTGATGCACCGTCAGCCACCACATCGCCCTTGGCAATCTTGTCGCCACGCTTGACGATCGGACGCTGATGGATGTTGGTGTTTTGGTTAGAACGTTGGTATTTGATGAGGTTGTAGATATCCACGCCCACTTCGCCAGCTTGTGCTTCTGCGTCGTTCACGCGAACTACAACACGGGTTGCGTCGACATAGTCAACCACGCCACCACGAGTGGCAGTCACCACAGTGCCAGAGTCGACCGCGGCTACGCGCTCAATACCAGTACCGACCATTGGCTTTTCTGGACGCAACACAGGCACGGCTTGGCGTGACATGTTCGCACCCATCAACGCGCGGTTCGCGTCATCGTGCTCGAGGAACGGAACCAAAGAGGCCGCCACAGACACGATCTGAGCTGGAGATACGTCCATGTACTGGATGCGCTCTGCGCCGCACAAAATGGATTCGCCGTTTTCACGGGCAGACACCAAGTCGCCCGTCAGCTTGCCGTCTTTGTCCAAAGCCGCGTTGGCCTGAGCAATGACGTATTTACCTTCTTCAATGGCGGACAAGTAATCGATATCCATCGTCACTTTGCCGTCGACCACGCGACGATAGGGAGTTTCGATGAAACCGTACTCGTTCAAGCGGGCGTACAAAGCCAAAGAGTTGATCAAACCAATGTTTGGACCTTCTGGTGTTTCGATCGGGCACACACGACCATAGTGGGTCACGTGCACGTCACGAACTTCAAAGCCAGCGCGTTCGCGCGTCAAACCGCCTGGGCCCAAAGCTGAAACACGACGCTTGTGCGTAATCTCGGCCAATGGGTTGGTTTGGTCCATGAACTGTGACAACTGTGATGCGCCGAAAAATTCTTTGAGCGCAGCAGAGATTGGCTTGGAGTTGATCAAGTCGTGAGGCATGAGCGGCTCTTGCTCGGCTTGGCCCAAACGCTCTTTCACGGCTTTTTCGATACGTGCCAAACCTGTGCGGTATTGGTTTTCAGCCAGTTCGCCCACGCAACGCACGCGACGGTTACCCAAGTGGTCAATGTCATCGACTTCACCACGGCCGTTACGCAAGTCAACCAAGATCTTCACCACAGACAAGATGTCGTCATTGGTCAAAACCATGGGGCCTGTGGATTCAGCTGTACCCACTTTGGCGTTGAACTTCATACGACCCACGCGCGACAAATCGTACGTGTCTGGGTTGTAGAACAAACGTTGGAACAAGGCTTGCACCGCGTCTTCTGTCGGCGGCTCGCCAGGGCGCATCATGCGATAGATGGCCACGCGTGCAGCGAATTCATCCACTGTTTCGTCTGTACGCAGAGTTTGCGAAATGTACGCACCTTGGTCAAGTTCGTTGGTGTAGATACATTGCAGTTCTTGCACACCGGCTTCGCGCAATTTCTTGAGCAAGGCTTCTGTCAACTCATCGTTGGCACGGGCAATCAACTCGCCGGTGTCGCTGTCGATGATGTTCTTGGCCAACACGCGGCCAATCAAGAAGTCTTCTGGCACGCTGATGTGCGTGGTTTTGCTTTCGTCCAACTCGCGAGTGTGACGTGCAGTCACGCGCTTGTCTTTGGCAACGATCACTTTGCCGGCTTTGTCCGTGATGTCAAAGCGGGCGACTTCGCCGCGCAGACGTTCGGCCACAAATTCCATTTGTGCGCCGCTGTCCATCAAGCGGAAGTTGTCGTTCACGAAGAAGTTCGCGAGGATAGTTTCTGGTGTCAAGCCGATGGCCTTCAACAGAATAGAGACTGGCATCTTGCGGCGACGGTCGACGCGGAAGTACAGCAGGTCTTTGGGGTCGAATTCGAAATCGAGCCATGAACCGCGGTAAGGGATGATGCGCGCGCTGAACAACAATTTGCCAGAGCTGTGTGTCTTGCCCTTGTCGTGTTCGAAGAACACGCCAGGTGAACGGTGCAACTGAGACACGATCACGCGCTCTGTACCGTTGATGATGAAAGAACCCTTGTCAGTCATCAAAGGCACTTCGCCCATGTAGACCTCTTGTTCTTTCACTTCTTTGACCACTTTGGATTGTGGTGTCGAAGACTCACGGTCGTAAATGATGAGTTGCACGCGAGCGCGCACAGCTGAAGAGAAAGTCAAACCACGGGTTTGGCATTCGCGCACGTCAAACGCAGGCTTGGCCAAGTTGTATTCGAGATATTTCATCTCGACAAAACCGTTGTGCGACACGATTGGGAATGCAGCCTCAAAAGCAGCTTGCAGACCTTCATTGGTACGTTTTTTAGGGATGACGTCAGCTTGCAAGAACGCGGTGTACGCGTCTTTTTGCATTTGCAACAAATAAGGAATTTCCAGCACGCTGTCGCGGCTGCCGAAACTCTTGCGGATACGCTTGCGTTCGGTGTATGAGTAGGACTGACTATGGGCCATGAGATCTCCGGGCTTG
>CAJBHE010000087.1 GCA_903952885.1 uncultured Burkholderiales bacterium | reverse complement strand
TTGGACATCACCGCCACCAGCGACGCGCGCGATGTGATTCTTCACATCATCGAAGCCGTGGCCAGCCAAGTGTTCATCCCCCTCACCGTGGGCGGTGGTGTGCGCGTGGTGGACGACGTGCGCCGCATGCTCAACGCTGGCGCTGACAAAGTGAGCTTTAACTCTGCGGCAATAGCCAACCCACAAGTGATTCGTGATGCCTCGGCCAAATACGGCGCGCAGTGCATCGTGGTGGCCATCGACGCCAAACGCCGCACCTTAGAAGACGAACAACGCTTGGGCGAAAACGGCTTGCCCTTTGGCCCTGGCTGGGATGTGTTCAGCCACGGTGGCCGCAAAAACGTCGGGCTAGATGCCGTAGCGTGGGCCAAACAAATGGCCGACTACGGCGCAGGCGAAATCTTACTCACCAGCATGGACCGCGACGGAACCAAGAGCGGCTTTGACTTGGCATTGACCCGTGCTGTGACCTGCATCGTGCCCGTGCCCGTGATTGCCTCAGGCGGCGTGGGCAACCTCGACCACTTGGCCGACGGCGTGCAACAAGGTGGCGCAGATGCAGTGTTGGCCGCGAGCATCTTCCATTACGGCGAATACACGGTGCGGCAGGCGAAAGAGCGGATGCGGGAGCGTGGAATTGCTGTGCGGCTTTGACGGTGGCATAAAAACCATGAACCGGTTATGTTTTTTCATATGTTGGCTGGTTTCAATGCCACTGAGCGTCTACGCTCAAACGCATTCACAAGATCAAGCCATACAAATATCAGGCGATATTGGTGGTGCCATTTACCAAACATCTGGTTTGTACAAAAATGCTTCTGGCACAACATCTACGCTGCCATATTTGTACGCTGAAAACGAGCATGTTTTTTCACGTGTAGACACCTTCGGCGTGAAACTAATTCCGATGGGTGAAGGCCATTTAGAAATCGTGGCTCGTTACAGTTTAGAGGGTTACAACCCTGGCCATCAATCGCAGCCGTTAAATATTGCCCAGCGCAATAATCCACAACCCATTGGAATTGGAACTTTCCAAACCTACGAGTGGGGTGCCTTATTCTTTTATGCTTTCAAAGACTTGGTCTCTAACGGTGATGCACAAGAGATTACTTATGCAACAGAATTTAAGTTGGGCCCCATGACTTTTTATCCGCAAATTGGATTGGAACGTCGAAGTAAAAGCTACGTCACACATCTTTATGGTGTGACTAAGTCTGAATCTCTAACGAGTGGTTTTTCTGTCTACGCGCCATCCGCTTCAATGAACAGTGCCTTAGGTCTGGCTGCGGAAGTTAGTTTAAGCAATCATTGGGTTGCGATTTATCAATACAAAATGCGCAAATTAGATGCTGCTATCTCTGGCAGTCCACTTGTAGGCGCGCACAACCAAGTCATGCAATTTATAGCGCTCGCATATCGTTTGTAAACTCACGGTCGGCTTGCAATTAATACAGCGTTCGTTCCGCCAAACGCAAAAGAGTTAGACATTACATGCCTTACGTTGCTTAACGCGCGAGGTTCGTTCTGTATCAAATCAAGGTGAAAATGTGGGTCAGGCATGCTGAGGTTGACTGTATGGGGGGCCCTGCCTTGAGAAAGCACATCAAGCGCTACCAGTAGTTCGACTGCGCCGCCGCCGCCTAATAAATGTCCGTGAATGCTTTTAGTAGAACTGACAGGGATTTTTTTTTCACCAAAAACATGAGATATGGATTGCGCTTCTGCAAGATCACCCGCAGTTGTGGCGGTTCCATGGGCATTGATGTAGCCGATATCACTGGGTGATAGATTGGCGCAACGAAGCGCAGCCAGCATGGCTTCTTGTTGCCCTAAAGTGCTTGGGTTGGTCATGTGTAGCCCATCGCAGTTTGTGGCGTATCCGCTCAGGATTGCCAAAGGGGCACGACCATGGCGACTCGCATGCATTGACGACTCGATGACGAATGCTGCAGCCCCCTCGCCCAGTGCGAAACCTGATCTTTTGACGTCAAAAGGCCGTGTTGCCTCTTGCGCGCCACTGTCCATTTTGGCAACAACACGAAGTGCATCCCAGCTTGCCAATACGCCAGGACTGAGCATTGACTCGCTACCTCCAACGATAGCCAAGTCCACACGACCTGAGGCGATGGCAAACAGCGCTTCTCCAATCGCGACAGCGGAGGAAGCACAAGCGACTGCATACGTCAGACATGGGCCATGGATACCCAGCAATAAACTTATTTCTGCAGCAGGAGCATTGGGCATTGAGGTGACCACAGATGTAGGGCGAATTCGTCGCTGATCCGCGTACAGAGCCTTGGTCGCACTGTCCAAGCTGGATGCCCCTGACATCCCTGAACCCCAAAATAAACCAACACGCGATTTATCTAATCTGTCGATGTCAAGTTGGCGGCTCTCCAGCAGCTGGTGGACCACGCCGAGCGCTAACGCGCTGCTTCTGTCAAGGGGCAGCTTGGAGGGAGATTTGACACTTTGACTATCAAAATCACAGGTGTAAGCGGGAACCGTTGTGGAGTCGAGCCCTGGCAAATTAATTTGCATGGCCATGGCATTTGACTGAGGATGGGCCAATGCGTTCGAAAATTGTTTTAGGCTCAAACCCAGTGAGCTCAATTGAGCTTGACCAGTAATCCACACGGGCATTTGCATGCTTAGCCGCTCTGTTTGATTTGATCGATCGCGTCGCAAACGTTTTGCAGAGTTAGTTCACTCAAACTTTCGCCCAACCGTTCTTCTGGTATGCGGAGGTGAAAGGCATCTTCGGCGGAAAAAATGAATTCCATCAAGGTCAGCGAGTCCATTCCCAAATCAGTCAAGCTGGCGTTAGGCTGAATTAATTTCGAATCAATGCCATATTGATCAACAATAATAGCTTGAAGTGTATTAAAAGTAGAGCTCATAAGTAACTGACTAATTCGTGTGTGGTGGATGACCGATGGATGCCGCAAACTGAACGATTGCATCCGTGACCTTGGCGCGTTCGCGGTCAATACAAACCATGTGGTAACTGTCTTTGAGAATCAGTTTATTGAAGTATTTTACAGGCCATTTGTCTTTAAGAAATTCAACGTTTTTTGGGCTGGTTAGCTCATCGTCCTGTGCTTGAATTGCCAAAATTGGAACAGGCGTAATATTTTTAAGAAGTCTTTTTCGAAGCCATTTGCGCAAGCGATGGTTCTCTCTTAAGTAAGCGTTAGGTATGGAGCCGCTCCCAGTCGCACTCATTCCTCTATTCGCCAACTCACGAGCAATCCAAAGCCGAATACGTTCATCTTTGACGCCGAAAGGATGCGATTCTTTGTAGGTCCACAGACGGCCAGCGGGTGTGTAGTAGGCGAGTGGTAGTAAAAAGCTATACCAAGGAACGCTCCAGCCGTCTAAAAATATCGAGGTTGATAGTGGAACAACACCAGCCAAGGTCTCGGGGGCTTCTAACGCCGCAGCAATACACAGATTCGCCCCAGAAGAGATGCCAGTGAGCACGAGAGGTCCGTGAAGCGCATGAAGGTCTCTCAGTTTGGTTATGAGCTCATCGAGCCAAGAACGCCAATCAACACGATCTCTTTTCGAATCTAACGTTAGGTTGGCGGTGTAGCCTTGGAGCTCGATGATGTGGTGTGTTACACCTGATCGCTTCAAGCCCGAGCAAACAAAAGCCAGCTCCTCCTTTGAGCTGTGAAGGCCGTGGACTAGAACCACCATTGGCAACTTGTCAGAGTCTGCGTCTACGTTTGGATTTTGAGTAAGGCTCACAAGGGCTGAAATTAATTCGTAAACTGAAAATGTAATCGCATGTAGCTGACTAGCACCTGAGTGGCGTTGCGTTACCGCTGCAAGCTTCAAATATCTTTCTGAGAAGCCCAGCGCACAATGGATGTTTTAAGATTGCCCTTATGAATTGGCTAGACAACATCAAATGGGACGACAAGGGGCTGGTACCCGTGATCGCCCAAGAAAAAAACAGCGGCGACGTGCTGATGTTTGCGTGGATGAACCGCGAGGCGCTGCAAAAAACGGCTGAGCTCAAGCGTGCGGTCTATTTCAGCCGCTCACGCAACAAGCTGTGGTTCAAGGGCGAGGAGTCGGGCCATGTACAAACGGTGCACGACATTCGCATCGACTGCGACAACGACGTGGTGTTGCTCAAGGTGACGCAAGAAGGGCACGAGCTCGGAATTGCCTGCCATACTGGCCGCCATAGCTGCTTCTACCAGCGCCTTGACGGTGAAGCGTGGCACGCTTGCGAGCCGGTGCTGAAAGACCCCGAATCTATTTACAAGTGAACACCATGAGTTCGACCCACATCAACAATTTAGATACAT
>CAJBHE010000086.1 GCA_903952885.1 uncultured Burkholderiales bacterium | reverse complement strand
TTTTTCAAAAATTCAGCCACCCGCGTGTCGTCAATTCGGTGGCCGTGCACCATCTCGTCGGTGATGTGGTGCACCGCAATCGTAGCGGGGGGAATGGCAAAGCCTGGGTCTTCCAGTTCATCAAACACGTCGCTCACGCGGTAGACCAAGCCTGTGACGGGGTCGAATTCAAAGGCCAGCATGCCGAGCTCAATCACACGGTCTTGGGTCACGTCAAACCCGGTGGTCTCGGTGTCGAGCACCACGCCCTTGCTGAGCTTTTGGCCGGGAGCTGGGGTGTTGAACACACGGCCAGGAATAAGGCGGCGAAGCACACGGAAATCTGGATGTTGTTCGAGTTGTTTTGCAAGTTGTTCGGTGTCTTGAGTCATAGCAGCAATGTTAAGCGTGGTCTGCCTGTGTCGCGTTGCGTTTGGCAATGGCACGCGATAAAAATAAACCCAAGGCGCAAACGACCAAAGCATCTGCGCCCAAAATATACGTTGAGTTGTAATGGTTGAAGAGCTCTGCCAAGACCAAGACGCCCAGCGATTGACCAAAAAACATAAAACCAGCAAATAGAGTGACGCCAGTGCCCCGAGCTTTGGGCAACAGTTGTGTGGCTTTGGCCTGCATCGTGTTGTGAAACATGGCAAAGCCAAAACCTGCCACAAAGCAAGACGGCAAGGCCAGTTGCCACCAGGGCGAAAAAGCGATCACAACAAATGCTGCCCCAAAGCTGATGCCACCATTGCGGGCTAAGCCAACCTCACCAAAACGTCGAATGGTGATTTTTGCAGTGGCCATATAAGCCATGCCACCCAGCCCAAATAACGCCGTTGTTCCGCCTGCCAAGGTGAGGGAAATGTGGTGCACCTGGTGCAAGTGCGCGGCTGTGACGGCCAGCACACCAAACACGGTCGCACCCTCAACCAAGGCCAAGCTTAAGAAAGTGCGCGCCCAAGGGTTGCGTGCCACTTCTTTGAGCTGTTGAAAAAATCCCACCGGCGTATGTGCGTGTTGGGTCGCCTGTTTTAAGTGCTTGAGTTGTTGCCATAGCAAAAAACTCACGGTGGCAAACGCTGTGCTCATCAGCACAAACGCCCAACGCCAGCCTAAGGTGTCGGTCAGCAAACCGCCAAACAGCTGACCGGCTGTGATGCCCAACATGGTGCCCAAGCCCACGCGCGCCAGTGTTTCTTGGCGCTGCTCGTAATGCACGGCATCGCCCACCCATGCCAGAGATAGCGGAATGATGGCTGCTGCTGCCAGCGCAGTGCCTATTCGAGAGGCGATGAGAAGCGTGAGATCGGCACTGAGTGCCGACAACAAGCTACCCACGCTGCACCCAATGCTGGCCAGCATGACCACGCGGTACTTCCCGAAGCGGTCGCCCACGGGGCCATAGAACAGTTGCATCAAGCCGTAAGCGATGGCGAAGAATGAAATGACCCGAGCGGCCTCACTGATGGGTGTACCAAAAACGCGCGAGAGCTCTGGCAGCATGGGGTCACAAATGCGCTGCACGGCCATGCTGCAAAAAGTGGCGAGTGACAACAAAAAAATCGCCCGACGGGTGGTGGGCGATAGCGCGTGTGTCGTCGCGCTTGAGGGGTGTGTTTTTGTATTCAAAGCTTCTGAACTTTACCCGCTACCTGTGCATGAAGCCTGTCGCCTTTGAGTAAAAGTTAAGAAATTTGCAGTTTGCGGTATAGCATTACAACTATGAAGTTATTTGTGTCTTTGTTAACAGGCTTGATGTGCGTGGCAAATGGCGCTGTCAGAGCCCATGCCGCGACTGAGGGGGTAAATGCTGAAGTACTAGGTGTTTACTTTGCCCCATCGGCCAATGTTTCATCTTCGATTGTCAAAGCCATTGATGCGAGTGAGCATGAGATATTTGTGCAGGCCTATGGCTTCACGCACAACGCGATTGCACAAGCTTTGGTGCGCGCGCATCAGCGCGGCGTGACCGTGCGTGTGCTGTTAGACAAAAAGAGCCAAAGCGCCAACCGCTATGTGATTGACGTGCTCGCTGAAGCAGACATTGAGGTGCGTAAAGACGGCAAACACGCCATCGCCCACAATAAGGTGATGGTGATTGACCAGTCCATCGTCATCACGGGTAGCTTTAACTTCACCAACTCAGCAGCCACGCGCAATGCTGAGAATTTCTTGGTATTGAAGTCTGCAGATTTGGCCGAAAAATACCGTGTTCAATGGCAAAACCATTGGGCGCATGGCGTGGAATAAAGGTTTCAAAAGTCAGATTTAGTCTGCCAGCTCTAAAACGCTGTGTTTGGGCTCAAAACCCTTGTCAGTGTGCAACTTTTCTCTAAAATGTAATTTATGCTGCACTGCAACATAAATTCAGCTTAGGCAGGATTCAGAGCAGTTTGACCATCTTTTTTAATTTTGGAGATTTGAAATGACTTTGACACCTGAGCAAGTAATCGCCGCTAACAAAGCCAACCTCGAAACTTTGGTTGGTTTGACCAACAAGGCTTTCTCTGGTGTGGAGCAACTCATCGAGTTGAACTTAGCTGCTGCTAAAAGCACCTTGGCTGATTCACAAAAACAAACCCACGCTGCTTTGAGCGTGAAAGACGCACAAGAATTGTTGGCACTGCAAGCCAGTTTGTTTCAACCTTTGGCTGAGAAAGCGGTAGCCTACAACCGTCACTTGGTTGAAATCACCACAGGTACTGGTTCACATTTCACTGGCCACGTTGAATCTAAAGTGGCTGAAGCTCAAAAAGCTTTCCACGACATGGTGGACAACGCTGCTAAAAATGCACCTGCCGGCTCAGAGCCAGCTATTGCGGCTTTCAAAACTGCGGTAGCCGCCGGTAACAACGCTTTGGAATCTGTGCAAAAAGCTGTCAAGCAAGCCACAGATGTCGCTGAAGCCAACTACAAAAATCTGACCGAAATCGCTTTGAAGACTGCCAAACCCGCTGCGAAGAAGCGTTAATTTTTAAGGTGTTCCAAGAACCCTGATTTGCGGCTCCCTCGGGAGCCGTTTTTCTTGTGTGCTTCGATGTTACGGCCTTGAAGTAAAGTTCTAGGTATGAATAAACGCTTGTTCCTGAGTGCGTGCATCACACCATTTTTGGTGGCGTGTTCGTCGCTGTCGCGCAAGCCCTCATTCAACGCACCCACCTCGCAAAACTACCCCAACAATCCTGCTAAGCGCCAAGACATTGTCATGCAGGCCATTGCCATGCTTGATCGGGGCTACACCTATGGCGGAAAAAGGTTACACACGGGTTTTGATTGCTCGGGGCTGGTGACCTTTGTTTACAGAGAGTCAGCTGGTATTGCCCTCAAGGGCAGCGCTGCACAAATGGCTGAGGCTACGCGTTCGATTGATGCGTCCCAAGCGCACCCTGGCGACTTGGTGTTTTTCAATACGCTTGGGCCATCGTTTTCGCATGTGGGCATCTACATTGGCGACGGCAAATTTGTGCACGCCGCCAACGAGCGCACCGGTGTGAAAACCGAACGCATGAGCAATGGTTATTGGTCAAAGCGCTTTGAGGGTTACCGCACGGTCTTTGCCTGAGGCTTGGCCATAGGCCAGTTTGCCTTCTGTGCGGAGTTACCCGTCACGAGAGCTTGTTGGCTTTTAGGCGTGATCGCGAATCGCTTGCGCTGCCTCTTTCACAAGCGCAGGACCTTTGTAAATCAGACCGGTGTAAATCTGCACCACATCCGCACCCGCTTTGATTTTGGCCACAGCATCGTTGCCGCTCAAAATGCCGCCCACGCCAATGATGGGGAAGTTGGGGCCCATCGCTGCACGCAACTGGCGAATCACTTCATTGCTCTTTTCAAATACTGGTGCACCAGAGAGCCCGCCGGTTTCTGCGGCATGCGCCATACCTTGCACGGCATCGCGGGCAATCGTTGTATTCGTCGCAATCACGCCCCACGATGGGGTGCCTTCATGCACACAGTGGCGCTTCAAGGTGGCTGCAATCACCGCGATTTGATCGCTGTCCAAATCGGGTGCAATCTTGATGAACACCGGCACTTGCTTGTTGTGCTTCTGAGCAAGCTCTGCGCGTCGTTTGGCGAGTGTGCCAATGAGCGCATCCAAAGCTTCATCGCTTTGCAGCTCGCGCAGGTTTTTGGTGTTGGGGCTGGAGATGTTCACGGTTACGTAGTCAGCGTGTGGGTAAACGCCGTCGAGGCAAATGAGATAGTCGTCGGCTGCGTTTTCGATAGGCGTGGCGGCGTTCTTACCGATGTTCAGGCCCAAGAGCATTGGCGTTCCCGACTTGCTGCGGAACTTCGCCAGCTTCACGTTGGTCAAGAAGGCGTCTAACCCTTCGTTGTTAAAGCCCAAGCGGTTGATCAGCGCATTGGCTTCGGGCAAACGGAACATGCGAGGCTTGGGGTTACCAGGCTGGCCCTTGGGCGTGACTGTGCCCACCTCCACAAAACCAAAACCCATCGCGGCTAAGCCGTCGATGCAGTGGGCATTTTTGTCCAAACCTGCGGCCAAGCCCACACGGTTGGGGAAGGTCAAGCCAGCCAGTTGCACTGGGTCTTGCACGCGTTCTTGGCAGTAGGCCCAAGCCAATGGTGTGTTTTGTGTGCGGGCTAGCATGGCCAGCGTGTGCTCATGGGCGGTTTCGGCATCCATGGCGAACAGAAATGGGCGGGCAAGTGAATAAGGCAACAACGACATGGATAATCTTAGGCTTTGGTAAATACAACTCGGATTTTCGCCCATGAGCACCCCACATAACGCCGCACACTTGACACAAGATGAATTAAAGACTTTGGTGGGTCAAGCCGCCTTGCAATACGTGGTGCCCGGCGAAGTGGTGGGCGTGGGCACAGGTTCTACGGTGAACAAGTTCATCGACGCCTTGGACACGATGAAAGACCAAATCAAAGGCGCGGTGTCTAGCTCGGTCGCATCCACTGAACGCTTGCAAGCTTTGGGCATCCAAGTGTTTGAAGCGGCCGAGGTCGAAAGCCTGTCGGTCTACATCGACGGCGCAGACGAAATCGACCATCAAGGCCACATGGTCAAAGGCGGCGGCGCTGCGTTGACCCGCGAAAAAATTGTGGCTACGCAATCCAAGATGTTTGTGTGCATTGCCGATGAAAGCAAGCTGGTCGATGCCTTGGGCGCGTTCCCATTGCCAGTGGAAGTCATTCCTATGGCCAC
>CAJBHE010000085.1 GCA_903952885.1 uncultured Burkholderiales bacterium | reverse complement strand
TGTGGGGCTATGCCGCAGATGAGGCCTTGAGCAATGAAGACCTGATCAAAGAAAAATACCAAGGCATTCGCCCAGCGCCTGGCTACCCCGCCTGTCCCGATCACAGCGCCAAACAAGACATGTTTGCCTTGCTGCAGTGCGACGACATCGACATGGGCCTGACCAGCAGCTTGGCCATGACACCCGCAGCCAGCGTGAGCGGTTTTTACTTGGCCCACCCCGATGCCACCTATTTCAACGTGGGCCGCATTGGCGACGACCAAGTTCAAGACTTGGCACAACGTCAAGGTGTGGCGGTGAAAGATTTAGCGCGTTTGTTGGCGCCTAACCTTTGAAAGCCCGTTGATTTTAGAAAACACAAAAGGCGCAGATGCGCCTTTTGTGTTGGACAGGATTCAACCAAGGTTGTCAGAGTTTTAACCCTTCAAACACGCGCTCATTGTCGCCTTGCGTTGGTCGCCTTTCAGGCCTTTGGCTTCTGCATTGCAATGCTTCATCTTGTCTTGCTGCGTGCCTTTGTGTTTTTTCTCCTCCATGGCTTTGGAAGGAGTTTTGTTGTCTTCAGCGTGGACGTGAGCCATGACCGAGCACAAACCTATTAGAGCGATGTGTAAAAGCTTTTTCATAAATTTCTTTCAAGAGAGAAGATGAATTGACGACGGGTATGTCGCAAAGAAATTTCAGCATGTGCACACAAACGTATGACGAGTGTCACATGGGTAGTTTGTGAGATGTACTCAGTGCGACACGAGAACGCGACGGTATTGCAGCGCTTCCGCCACATGCGTGACTTGAACGGCGGCGCTGTCCGTCAAGTCTGCAATGGTGCGCGCCACGCGCAATGACCGGTGTGTGCTGCGACTGGACCAGCCTAGTTTGGTGGCAGCGTTTTGTAAAAACGTGGCCGCTTGCGCGTCCAGATGCATGTGCGCTTCGAGCGCTTGGCCTTGCAAGCCTTGGTTGGGTGTGCCTTGCCGCGCCAGTGCTTTGGCATGCGCTGCCAAGCAACGCGCACGCACCGTCGCTGTAGATTCACCAGCGCTGGCTTGCATCAACACGTCGGTAGCCAGCGTGGGCACTTCGACCTGCAAGTCGATACGGTCTAACAAGGGACCGCTGAGCTTGCCTTGGTAACGCGCTATTTGGTCAGGCGTGCAGCGGCAGGCTGTGAGGGTGGAACCTAAGTAGCCACACGGGCAAGGGTTCATCGCGGCAATCAATTGAAAGCGCGCCGGAAATTTGGCTTGCGTCGCTGCCCGTGAAATGGTGATGTGGCCGTTTTCTAAGGGTTCGCGCAAGGCTTCAAGCGCGCTGCGTTTGACTTCTGCCAACTCGTCTAAGAACAATACTCCGTTGTGTGCCAAAGAAATTTCACCTGGGCGCGGCGGTGTGCCGCCACCCACCAACGCCACCGAGGTGGCGGTGTGGTGTGGGCTGCGTGAGGGCCGTTGCATCCATTGGGCCAATTCAAACCGGCCCGCTAGGCTGGCGATGGCCGCACTCTCTAGCGCGTCGTCCAACGTCATATCGGGCAGCAAGGCGGTAAAACGTTGCGCCAGCATAGATTTGCCTGTGCCTGGCGGTCCGACCAATAGAAGAGAGTGGCCGCCCGCTGCTGCAATTTCTAGGGCCCGACGTGGGACTGCTTGGCCTTTGACATCGGCCAAGTCCGGGCCGTGTGTGACAGTTGCCGCGTGAGATGCGGTTGCTTCAATGCGACACCAACCTTCGGTTGTGTGTACCTTGTGTGTGGTGGCCTCTTCGCGCTGCGCCACCAAGCCTTTTATCTCGGCCTTGGCAAAGCGCGCCACCACATCACGCAGGTGTTGGGCGCGGTAAACCTCAGCGGTTGGGACCAAAGCCGCTTCTTCGGCGCTGATGGGCGGCAACACCAAACGCGTGCGCACTCCCGCGCCCCGCAACGCCAGTCCCATGGCCAATGCGCCCCGCACGGGCCGCAGTTCGCCCGACAGCGACAACTCGCCCGCAAACTCATGCAGCGCCAAAGCGGCTTCGTCCAAAAGTCCATGGGCTGCCAAGATGCCCAAGGCAATGGGCAGATCAAAGCGGCCCGAGTCCTTGGGCAAGTCTGCTGGGGCGAGATTGACGGTGATTCGCTTGTTCGTTGGAAAGTCTAGCCCCGCGTTTTGAATGGCGCAACGCACTCGCTCGCGAGCTTCTTTGACCTCGGTGTCTGCCAGTCCCACCAACGTGAAACTGGGTAATCCGTTTGCCAAATGCACCTCCACCGTCACTGAAGGGGCCTGTAAACCGAGCAACGCACGGCTGTGAATTAACGCCAGTGTCATAAAAGTTCTCTTTTTGAACATCCATCCCCATTGCGGGGCATGTAACACAAAGTGACGCACCAAGAGCGTGCGTCAAAATGGACTGGTAGTCAGGCTACCGCATCACTTTGGGTCATGGTTCATGTAGAGGACGCATTTTTATGAAGAATCACATTGGCACGGACCCTGCTAAGTAGATGTGTCCCACTTAAATTTTTCAATGGAGAAAACTATGAATATCAAGTCCAAACTTTTGCTGGCCCTCTTGGCCACATCTTCTGCAGCTTTTGCGCAAACAGCGCCTGCTGCGCCTGAAGTGCCAGAAGTCACTTACAACATCGGTGTTGTGAGCCAATACCGTTACCGCGGTATCGCTCAAACCAAAGGCGATCCAGCATTGCAAGGCGGTGTGGATTACGCCAATGCCAATGGTTTCTATTTGGGCACTTGGGCTTCGACCATCAAGTGGATCAAAGATGCTTCTCATGATGGCAAACCTCAGGCAAAAGGCCCAGTTGAGTTAGATATTTATGGTGGTTACAAGTTTGAAGCTGCTGGTATTGCTTATGACGTTGGTTACTTGCGCTACCAGTACGTGAGCAACACTTACCATGATGCAGCGCCCGCCGCAGGTGGCAACGTGAACGCCAACACAGACGAAGTCTATGGCGCAGCCACATATGGCCCAGCAACTTTGAAGTATTCACAGGCCACTTCTAATTTGTTCGGTTACTCAAACAGCAAAGGCAGCAACTATTTGGATTTGAGCGCCACATTTGATTTGGGCAATGGTTATAGCTTCGTTCCTCATGCAGGTCGTCAAACTGTGAAAAATTATTCAAGCGTGACTTACAACGATGTTGCACTGACACTCAACAAAGACTTGGGCGATGGTTTGTCAGCTAGCGTTGCTGCTATCTCCACTACTGGAAATACAAAGAATTTCATTGACCTTTCGTCCACAAAATACAACGCAGCCAAAAACGCAGAGATCG
>CAJBHE010000084.1 GCA_903952885.1 uncultured Burkholderiales bacterium | reverse complement strand
GTGGGCCAGCTTTACGCTGGCATGGACCTGAGTAAGTTTTATTGAGGTGAAAGTCGCTTTTCGCCAATTACTGCAACACCAGACCGCCAAGCCTGTCCTTTGGTTGTTGTGTATGTTGCCCTTTGTGTGGCTGGTGTGGGGCGCAGCGAACGATGCCTTGGGTGTCAACCCAGCTGAGTATTTGATTCGCGCCACGGGCGACTGGACGCTGCGCCTGTTGTGCGTGACGCTGGCGGTGACGCCTTTGCGCGTGTTGCTTGGCCTGCCCGAGCTGGCGAAACTGCGACGTATGTTCGGCCTTTTTACCTACTTCTATGTGATGCTGCATTTGCTCTGCTACAGCTGGCTAGACATGGGGTTTGAGTGGGGTGACATCGCTGACGATATTGCTAAGCGCCCGTTCATCTTAGTGGGCTTTAGTGCGTTTGTTCTGCTCACGCCATTGGCCTTGACCTCCTTCAATCGCGCCATTCGTTGGCTAGGCGCAAAACGTTGGCAATGGTTGCATCGTCTTGTGTATGCGGTGGCTATGCTGGCGGTGTTGCACTTCTTTTGGATGCGGGCGGGGAAGAGTAACTTTGCAGAGGTGTTTGTTTATGCCGCTGTTTTGTTTGTTTTGCTGGCTTGGCGGTTTTTTCGCTCATCTTTTTGGCGTTACTTCTTGCGGCTATCTGGGTTCGTACGCTGAAGCGGCTATGGGTGTGCGGCCCCTTCCTCATGCTGGGGTACCAGAAATCGTCACGGACCGCACACCCTTAGCCACATCGGATGTGAGTTTGCAAACAGGTTCACGCCATCAGTTGAGCGCTAGCTAGATTCCGAAGCCACGGCGAGCAGTCAGCGCCAGACTTGGCGACATTCGTCGCGCAGCGATGGGAGCCATGTCAGGTGCTGGCTGATCGTCGTGGCGGAGCGAGAGAAAAGCGCCACGAAAGCAAAAGCTCAAGGAACCAACGCCTCACAAGCCATCTGATCCAACACCGTCTCCCGACGACGAATCACATGCGCCTTGTCCCCATCCACCAAAACCTCCGCCGCACGCCCACGCGTGTTGTAGTTGCTAGACATCGACACGCAATACGCACCGGTCGACAACACGGCCAACAAATCGCCCGACTGCACTGTCAGTTCACGGTCGCGCCCTAACCAATCACCGCTCTCGCACACAGGGCCCACCACGTCATAGGTCACCTCCTCGCCCGCACGCGAGGACACTGGCACGATTTGGTGGAAGGCCTCGTACATCGCAGGGCGAGGCAAGTCGTTCATGGCTGCGTCGACGATGCAAAAGTTCTTTTGTTCGCCGGGCTTCAGATACAGCACCTCGGTCAAACACACGCCCGCATTGCCCACGAGTGATCGACCAGGTTCAATCATCAGCTGGCGCTGGCCGTAACCGCGTGTATCGAGCTTGGCCAAGAGTTGCGCCCACAATTCGTCGGCAGCTGGTGGCGTGTCGCCGTTGTAGTTGATGCCCAAGCCGCCACCAAAGTCGATGTGGTGAATGGCAATGCCTGCGGCCTCAATGGCATCGACCAAATCCAACACGCGGTCCATGGCGTCTAGGTAGGGCGTGGATTCTGTGATTTGCGAACCGATGTGGCAGTCAATGCCTGTGACTTGCAAGCCCGGCAAACTAGCAGCGCGTTGATAAGTTGCCAAGGCGCGTTCGTGTGCTACGCCAAATTTATTGCCTTTGAGGCCGGTGGAAATGTAGGGGTGGGTTTTGGCATCCACGTTGGGGTTGACGCGAATGCTGATGGGCGCACGTTTGCCCATGCTTTGTGCCACGTTGCTGAGCACCTCGAGCTCGGCTTCGCTCTCGACGTTGAAGCAGGCAATGCCTACTTCCAAAGCCTTGCGCATTTCGGCGCGTGTTTTACCCACGCCCGAGAAGATGACTTTAGACACATCACCGCCCGCTGCGATCACGCGGTCAAGTTCGCCGCCCGACACAATGTCAAAACCGCAGCCAGCCTGCGCGAACACTTGCAACACGGCGAGTGACGAGTTGGCTTTCATGGCGTAGCAAATGCGGGCCTTGCGACCCGCAAAGCCGCGTTGGTAAGCGGCGAGTGCGCTGAGCATGGCGGCTTTCGAATAGACAAACAAGGGCGTGCCATGTGCGTGCGCAAGGTCGGCGAGCTTGACACCCTCTAAATACAAATCATTGTTCCGGGTGGCCACATGGGGTGCACCGGCATGCGAGGTGTGTGTCATCAGACGGCTCTTAAAAAATTAACGGTCAGTCGCGGCAGACGCAGCTTTGGCGGGGGATGGTGCGGTACCCAATGTAGGTGCCTCTGTCGGAGTGTTGCTAGGC
>CAJBHE010000083.1 GCA_903952885.1 uncultured Burkholderiales bacterium | reverse complement strand
GCCTTTGAATTCTTCAAAGATCACTTCGTCCATGCGGCTACCGGTGTCGATCAAGGCCGTGGCGATGATGGTGAGTGAGCCGCCTTCTTCCACTTTGCGCGCTGCGCCAAAGAAGCGCTTGGGGCGTTGCAAGGCGTTGGAATCCACACCACCCGACAACACTTTGCCCGATGAAGGCACCACGTTGTTGTAAGCACGGGCGAGGCGGGTGATGGAGTCGAGCAAGATGACCACATCTTTTTTCAGTTCCACCAAACGCTTGGCGCGTTCGATCACCATCTCAGCCACGTGCACGTGACGTGCGGCAGGTTCGTCGAATGTGGAGGCAATCACTTCGGCTTTGACCGAGCGCTGCATTTCAGTCACTTCTTCTGGGCGCTCGTCTACCAACAACACCATCATGTGGGCATCTGGGTAGTTGGCGGCGATGGCATGGGCGATGTGCTGCATCATCACGGTCTTGCCGCTCTTGGGCGGTGCAACGACCAAGGCGCGTTGGCCTTTGCCTATGGGCGCAATGATGTCAATGATGCGGCCGGTGATGTTTTCTTCACCTTTGATTTCACGCTCAAGCTTCATCTGTTCGCGTGGGAACAGCGGGGTCAAGTTCTCGAACATGACCTTGTGTTTGTTGTTCTCTGGCAGGTCGTCGTTGACCTTGTCGAGCTTGGTCAGGGCAAAGTAGCGCTCTCCGTCTTTAGGAATGCGAACTTCGCCTTCAATCATGTCGCCGGTGTGCAGGTTGAAGCGGCGCACTTGGCTGGGGCTGATGTAGATGTCGTCCGTCGAAGCGGTGTAGCTGGTGTCGGGGCTGCGCAAAAAGCCAAAGCCGTCGGGCAAGATCTCAAGCACACCATCGGCAAACACTTGTTCGCCAGCGCGGGCGCGCTTTTTGATGATGGCAAACATCAGCTCTTGCTTGCGCATGCGACCTGTGTTTTCTATTTCGAGTTCTTCGGCTTGTTTCAGCACTTCAGACACGTGCAGTGCCTTGAGTTCGTTCAGATGCATCTTTGGACTCCAGTAAGGGGAGTTCGTTAAAAAATAGGGGGGGGAGGGCGCAACGAGGAGAGAAATACCTCTAAACCGTAATTCAAGCCCTGATGGGGAACCGAGTGGCCGGATAAGCCACAAGGTGAATTCGAAGTGGATTATGGCAGGAAAAAAGCCTGCAGATTGAAGAATCTGCAGGCTTTCTACATCCTCGAATGGACGGTTAGATTACTAAAATTTACTTGTCAATTGGATCAAGCCAATTGTTGGTCGATGAAGGCGGTCAACTGGGCTTTGCTCATGGCGCCCACTTTGGTGGCAGCCAGCTGGCCAGCTTTGAACACCATCAGGGTAGGAATGCCACGAATGCCCAGCTTACCTGGGATGTCACGGTTTTCGTCCACGTTCATTTTGGCGATTTGCAGCTTGCCTTCGTAGGAGGTGGCCACTTCGTCCAAGATGGGGGCAATCATTTTGCAAGGGCCACACCATTCGGCCCAGTAGTCCACCAAAACGGGTTTGTCAGCTTGCAGAACGTCAGCTTCAAAGCTGGAGTCGGTGATGTGTTTGATCAAATCGCTGGCCATGGTTTTATTTCCTCTTTTTAGTTGGCGATAGAGCTACAGTTGGAACATTGTGGCAGAAAGCAAGTAACCCCATGAAAACTCTCACCATCGATGTTGTGTCGGATGTCGTCTGTCCTTGGTGCTACATCGGTAAACGACGTTTAGAACGCGCTTTGGCACTTTTGGCAGTTCAGCACCCAGATGTGGACCCTGAAGTGAGATGGCATACCTTCCAACTCAACCCCGACATACCGCCCGAGGGCATGCCTCGCGCTGACTATGTGTTTAACAAATTCGGCGCTGGTGGCATTGCCAAGTACGAACACATTGCGTCGGTGGGCAAAGACGTGGGCATTGCGTTTGCCTTCGACAAAATCATCCGTCAACCCAACACCGTGGTGGCACACAGCCTGATTGCTGTGTCTGAGCCAGGCATGGCGCAAGACGCCATGGTGGAGGCTTTGTTTAAAGCGTATTTTTTAGAAGGTTGCGATCTGACCGAAGCTTCTGTGCTCATAGACATTGCCGTCTCCGCTGGTATGAACCGCGCAGAAGCTGAGGCGCATTTGCAAAACTCTGACCTGCACAGCCAAACCATCGACAGCGACAAAGCCGCGCGTGAGATGGGCATCTCAGGAGTGCCTTTTTTCATCTTCAACCGCCAAGTGGGACTGTCAGGCGCACACGATGGTGAAACTTTGCTGCAAGGCATGGTGGAGGCGATGAATGCCGCCGCTAAGGACTGATTTTTATTCGGAGCACGTAGATGTCTGATTCATCTTCTAACATGGTTCGCGCCTTGGTTTTGCGTGAGCTAGAAGCAGGCAAACGTGACGATGGTTTGTGGCTGCAAGCCATGTCCGAATCTAAGATGAACATCGCCAAAGCGCAGGTTCGTTACGTGGCGCTGCGCTCGCAGGCTTTGCAAGGCGATGTGAAGGGTCTGTTGATCAAGCAAATTCGTGGCGCGGTGGCCAAAGACAACGGCAACGCCGGCGTGCGATTGAATAACGCGGGCTTGGCCGATTACTTAAAAGCCAACACTACTTATTCAAAGAATAAGTAGGCCGCAAATTAGGCGGCATCAGCAGCACAGGTTGGCGCTTTTTGGGTTTAATTTGTGATTGCTTGATGGACTCAAACAACGTGGTTTGAGCGGACGGCACGGGCAACGTGTATTCTTCGTAATTTTTGATGCGCGTTGCCGCGCCTTTGCGTTGCAGCAACTGAGAAGTCATCATGTAGACGTAAGCGTCTTTGGCGTTGTCCGACAAGTCATCCCATTCTTCGCGAAATTTTTTGATGTGGGCACGCAAAAACTTGCCCAGCTCTTCGTCCTCAACCTCATGCTGAATGGTTTCGAATGCTTTGTCGATGAATGGCTGAATGGCATCGGGTTCTTGGGAGGCTTCGGCCGCGCTGGGTGGGTTAGAGGCGTCCTGGGCCTCTTGAGCGAATGAGCTGGAGGGCGTTTCTGGCGCTGCGGCAGCTGGGTTGAGCTCTTTGGGGTCTGCTTCTGCAGGGAGAGCTTGGGCTTCCTCAGACAGGGTGGCATCGTTGGGCGCCAGGGAGCCTTCGGGCACTTCGTTGGTGCTCGTTGGGTCTTGGATTGCTTCTTGAGTTTCTTTGGCCATCACACGTGATCGGCGTGAATTGAGTGTTTCTTGAGCAGAGCAAGAAAATAAATAGGTGACGGGCCCGACCCCCAGCACTGGCTCTACAGTTAGGGCTGCTCGGTTCCCCGCCTGACCCGGTTGGCCGCTTCATCATGTGGGGAGGCCCGTCAAGACTTATTGTAGGTCACATAGAATGGCGCGCTTATGTCGTACCTCGTGCTCGCCCGCAAATATCGCCCCAAAACCTTCACTGAGATGGTGGGGCAAGAGCATGTCGTGCAGGCGCTGACCAATGCGCTGACCACCCAACGTTTGCACCACGCGTATTTGTTCACGGGCACTCGTGGTGTGGGTAAAACCACGGTGTCGCGCGTGCTGGCCAAGTCGCTTAACTGCCAAGGTGTGGACGGCACAGGCGGCATCACCGCCAACCCCTGCGGCGTGTGCCAAGCGTGTAGCGACATTGATGTCGGCCGCTTTGTGGACTACACCGAGCTTGATGCTGCGTCTAACCGCGGTGTTGACGAAGTGCAAAGCTTGCTAGAGCAAGCCGTCTACAAGCCCGTGCAAGGCCGATTCAAAGTCTTCATGATTGACGAGGTGCACATGCTCACCAACACCGCGTTCAACGCGATGTTGAAGACGCTGGAAGAGCCGCCCGAATATTTGAAATTTGTGCTTGCCACCACCGACCCTCAGAAAGTGCCGGTTACCGTGCTTTCGCGCTGTTTGCAGTTCAACCTTCGCCCCATGGCGCCTGAGACTGTGCTGGAGCACTTGGGCCATGTGTTGGGCCAAGAAAACATTAATTCTGAGCCTCAAGCCTTGCGTCTGATAGCCCGAGCCGCGCGTGGCTCGATGCGCGACGCGCTGAGCTTGACCGACCAAGCGATAGCCTACGGCGGCGGTCAATTGCAAGAAACCTCCGTGCGCCAAATGTTGGGTAGTGCCGACCGCTCGCATGTGTTCCGTTTGATTGAGGCATTGGCACACGGCGACGGCAAATTGGTGGTTGAAACCTCTGAAGCCTTGCGCGTGCATGGTCTGAGCGCCGCCGCCACGCTAGAAGACATGTCAATGGTGTTGCAGCGCATGGCGGTGTTGCAAGCCGTGCCCGATATCGGCGAGCGCGATGCGGCTGATCCCGAAGCCGCCGAGATGGTCCGCTTGGCAGGTGTGATGCCGCCCGATGAGACCCAGCTGCTCTACAGCATCAGCCTACATGGCCGCCAAGAGTTGGGGCTGGCTCCCGACGAATACGCGGCACTTACCATGGTGCTACTGCGCTTGCTGGCGTTCAAGCCCCAAGGTTTGGTGTCAGCTTCGGCCTCGGCTGAAAAAAAAAGTCTAATTAATCCGAAACCTGCTATTTCGGCACCTTCGCCCAAGATTCAGCCAATAACTGTGCCGGTGGCCGAAGAGCCTGTTCAGGCCCTGCCGGTTCGCGACATGCAACCCCGCGACGTGGCGCCTTGGGAAGATAACCCCAGCTTCGACCCCGATGGCGCAGACAGCTCAACTTACGACCACGATTCTGACGCTGCAGTGGTGGCCATGCCCGTGCGCCAGCAAGCCGAGCCCAGTGCCGTGCTTGAGCCGCAAAACCCCAGCAGCAGCGTGTCGCAGATCGTGGCCACCCCAGAGGGTGAGTTTTGGCACACGCTGGTGATGGACATGTCAGCCGCTGACGCCATCAACGCTCTGGTGCGCGAGCTTGGGCTTCAGTCGCAGCTGGTGGCACGTGACACTGACACCTGGATGCTGCGCGTCGAGCGTGAGTCGCTCAACAGCACCAGCAGCCGTGAACGCTTAGAGAAGGCGCTGGATGCTGCAGGCTACCCCGTGCGGTTGACGGTTGAGGTGGGCCGCGTGCAAGACAGCCCCGCCAAACGCAATGCCGCTGCTGCTGCACAACGCCAAGCTGGGGCTGAGGCCATCATCCTCAACGACACTTATGTTCAAAGTTTGATGCGTGACTACGGCGCCAAAATCGTGCCGGGCAGCATCAAGCCGCTGTAAATCAGAGCGTTTTATTTTTTTAGTTTGTCAAAGGAAAAATCATGTTCAACAAAGGACAACTCTCGGGCCTCATGAAGCAAGCTCAAGTCATGCAAGAAAACCTGAAAAAGGCACAAGACGAATTGGCTTTCGTCGAAGTGACTGGCGAATCAGGCGCTGGCTTGGTCAAAGTGTTGATGACTTGCAAGCACGAGGTCAAACGCATCACCATCGACCCAAGTCTCTTGGCCGATGACAAAGACATGCTCGAAGACTTGGTGGCTGCTGCTTTCAACGACGCCGTGCGCAAAGCCGCTGAGACCAGCGAAGCCAAGATGAGCAAGCTCACTGCTGGTTTGCCACCTGGCCTGAAATTGCCGTTCTAAATGAGCGATACGTCTGTGCTGGAAGGCCTGATTCAGGCCTTGCGCCGTTTGCCCGGCGTGGGGGTGAAATCGGCCTCGCGCATGGCGTACCACCTACTGCAGCACGACCGCGAAGGGGCTGAGATGATTTCTCAGGCTCTGCACCAAGCTGCAGTCCAAGTGAAACATTGCGAGCGTTGCCACACCTTCACCACCCAATCCGTGTGCGACACCTGCCTAGACGATCGACGCGACGCCACGCGTTTATGCGTGGTCGAAACACCTGCTGATCAATCGGCCATAGAGCGCACAGCTGCTTACAAGGGCAAGTACTTTGTATTGATGGGGCGCATCAGTCCCTTGGATGGTTTTGGCCCCAAAGACATTGGCTTGCAAAAGCTCATCGAGCGTGCCAGCGATGGTGAGGTAAGGGAAGTCATCCTCGCCACCAACTTCACCGCCGAGGGTGAAGCCACCGCCCATGTGCTGGGCGAAGCCTTAAAAAAGCGCGGTGTTCAGGTCACGCGCCTAGCCCGTGGCGTTCCAGTGGGCAGCGAGTTGGAATATGTGGATTTGGGCACCATTGCCCATGCTTTGGTTGACAGGCGCGACGCTTAAAAGATGGAAAGCGCATAGGCTGCCATCTCGCGCTGATTTATTTCTTGGCGACCTTGGTATCGGTTTTTTTATCGCTTTTGGCTGTTGCTTGCTTTTTGCCAGAACCTTTGCTGTCTTTGGCTGAGGCCAACTTGATGCCTTTGTAATTCTTGCCACCTTTAGCAACAGCTTTACGTCTAGCCAAGGCTTCGGGTGACAAGTCTAAGTGGCCGTTGTCAGCCACTTGCGCGGTCACGTCACCCAACATGCTGGCACTGCGAGGTACTAAGAGGGCAGAGCCCGCTTTGATGACCATGCGGGGCGGGATGTTGTTGATGGCGCGAAAGTCTGCTTCGCTCATGTTCACGCGCTTGGCTGCATCTACTGCTTTCATCGTGGCGGGGGCGATCCAAGCTGTCCAAGTGGCCATCCTTCCCAAGGTGGATGCCTCGTAATTGCGCTGGAACACTTCAGCGTTGTCCCATGGCAGCAAGATGTTGCCTGTGCCAGCAGCGAGCAAGACAGGGCGGTGGGCCGAGGGGTTCAATGCTTTGAAGTCTTGTTCAGAAATATCTGCTAACTTGGCCGCTACCTTCACGTCCATATCGCGTGGCAGGGGCACGCTTTGGAAGTAAGGGTGGTTGGGAATGTTGGGCAGCACTACACTGTATTGGGGCGGGTTGCCCACAATATTTTTCATGGCCTGTAACTTGGGCACGTACATGCGAGTTTCCATGGGCATGGTCAAGTCTGTGTAGCCGGTGGGTAAGCCTGCGCGTTTGTTGCGTGCAATGGCTTTGCCCACATTGCCCTCGCCCCAGTTGTAGGCAGCCAATGCCAAATGCCAGTCACCAAACATTTTGTATAGACGCTCTAAGTAGTCGAGTGCGGCGCGGGTGGACGCTTGTACATCGCGGCGATCGTCGCGGAAAGCATTTTGTTTCAAATCGAAGCTCTTTCCTGTGGCGGGCATGAACTGCCACATACCACTGGCCCGAGCACTGGATACCGCTTGTGGGTTGAACGCGCTTTCGATGAACGGCAGCAAGGCCAACTCGGTGGGCATCTTGCGGGCTTCAAGTTCTTCTACGATGTGATAGAGATATTTGTTAGAACGCTCTGTCATACGACTCAAATAGTCGGGCTTGGCGGCGTACCACTGAGTCCGGTCGTTGACCAGTTGGCTGTCCAAATCCGGCATTTGATAGCCCTTACGGATTCTTTCCCACAAGTCGTTGGGCAAGTCCAGTTTGGCCACCTTGTCGCGTTTGACGCTGCCTTGAGTGATGGGGCTCAGATCATCTTGGCGCTGGGTCACGTGTCCCAGGCCTGTTGTGGATTCAGGCAAATTGGCACAACCGCCTAGAAAGGCAAGGCTTAGACAAAATACAGTAACTAAAAATCTCATCTGAAATCGTTCTTCCATTCACGAAGGGCGGCAAAGACAGCCACATCGTCGGTTTGTTCGAGCGCTGATAGTCCAGCGTGTTGTGCCACGGCGTGTCGCACTTCGGGGTGTCTAGCCCGTAAAAACGGGTTGATTTGCAATTCGGTGCCCAGCTGAGCGGGCAGGGTGGGCGTGTATTGGGCTCTGAGTTGTTGGCAGTGCGCCATGTAGGTTTGCAAGTCGGTGTTGCTGGGCTCTACGGTCAGGGCAAATCGCAAGTTGGATAGAGTGTACTCGTGGGCGCAACAAACTTGTGTGTTGGCGGGCAGGGCGGCCAGGCTGTCGAGTGAGGCCAGCATTTGCGCGGGTGTGCCTTCAAAAATTCGCCCGCAGCCACCTGAAAACAAGGTGTCACCACAAAACAGCACGGGCTGGAGTTGGGCGTTGGGTAAGAAGTAAGCCACATGGCCTGCGGTGTGGCCAGGCACATCCAGCACTTGCACGGTTTGGCCGAGCAAATCAAACTGTTCGCCTTGCATGACGGGCGTGAAGGGCGCAGGCACCTCTTCCCGCGCAGGGCCAAACACTTTGGCGCCCGTGGCGTGGTGCAATTCGTGCACGCCACCCACATGGTCAGCATGGTGGTGGGTCACTAGAATGGCATCTAACTTCAGACCAAGATTGGCCAGCGCCTCTAATACGGGCGCAGCGTCACCGGGGTCCACCACCACGGCCATTTGGTCTTGTTGCCACAACCACAGGTAGTTGTCAGAGAACGCGGGCAGTGCAATCAGCTTCATGTCATACACACCTTTAAAAAACGATAGTTTGCCTGAGTGGCTGGCGTCCCCCGCTGGCCAGTATTTGTGCCTATGGGAGCAAAGCTATTTGGACCGTGCCGTGGCCGATGTGTTTGGCTTTCACGCGCTGCAGCTGGGCTTTCCCGCCCTGGATGCCTTGCAAGCCAACCGTATGCCACATCGTTGGTTGGGTTGTGATGCTTACCCCGAGCCTTGGTCCTTGGATCGTGAGGTGCTGCTGACCAATTACGAGGCCTTGCCTTTTTCCGATGCCAGCTTGGACTTGCTGGTGTTGCCCCATACCCTCGAGCTGAGCTACGACCCTCATGCCACCCTGCGTGAGGTGCAACGCGTGCTGGTGCCTGAAGGGCGCGTGGTGATTTGCGGTTTCAATCCCAACAGTTTGTGGGGCTTGGGCAAGTCTTGTGGTCTTGGTTTTGCCAACACGGGGGACTTCATCGGTTACGGACGCTTGCGAGACTGGTTGCGCTTGCTGAGCTTCGAGGTGGAGTCCACGAGCTATGGCTGTTACAGGCCCGCCATGAAAACCGAGCGCTGGTTGCAGCGCTGGGATTGGATGGATGCGGCCGGTTTGCGCTGGTGGCCTATTTTTGGGTCGGTGTATGGCGTGGTGGCAGTCAAGCGCGTGCATGGTATGCGTCTGATGTCGCCTGCTTGGAAAAAAGCGTTACGGCATCGGGTGGCTGTGGTCACGACGGCGTCAAAAGGAATGGAATGAATACGGTAGAAATTTACACAGACGGCGCCTGTAAGGGCAACCCAGGCCCTGGCGGCTGGGGCGCACTGCTGAGATCACCCTCGGGTCAAGAAAAAGAGTTGTTTGGTGGCGAGCTCGACACCACCAACAACCGCATGGAACTGATGGCGGTCATTGAGGCGCTGCAAGCCCTGAAGCGCCCCTGCAAAGTGACTTTATATCTGGATAGCGAATATGTGCGCAAAGGCATCACCGAATGGATCCACGGCTGGAAAGCCCGCAGTTGGCGAACTGCAGCCAAGCAACCTGTGAAGAACGCCGATCTTTGGCAGCAGTTGGATGCGCTGACGCATCAGGGCGACCACGACATCGTGTGGCATTGGGTCAAAGGCCATGCTGGCCATGTGGACAATGAACGGGCCGATGGTTTGGCTAACCGAGGTGTCGAATTGGTCTTGTCTGATAGGCGACAAATTGTATGAAGCTGTTGTAAAGGCTTCTTAATCCTGGACTCTATTGCTTAGGAGCTGGGGCTTAAAGCGAGCGTAACTGGTACATTGTTGGTTGTTAAAAAAAGTCGTCATAAATTATCTGCACGTTATGAAATACAAGTCTCAAATGATCACAAAACAACGTTTGATGTTGGCTGTTGTTTTGCTGTTGGTTGCTGGTGGCGCTGTAAACTATTTTTGGCCCTCTGAGAGCGCGCAAGCCAAATCAGTAGTTCAAACAGTGACAACCGCCATCGTAGAGAAGCGTGACTTTCCCGTAATTCTGGATGCCACGGGCAGTACCGTTGCTGCAAATATTGTCGATATACGTCCGCAAGTAACCAATGTGGTGGCAAAAATCCACATCAAAGAAGGTCAAAGAGTCAAGGCGGGAGACCTTCTCATCAGCTTGGATGATCGTGCCGACCGTGCCAACTACGAAAAAGCACAAGCCACAGCAGACGACGCTCAGCGCCAACTCAGCCGAGCCGAGGAACTGCTGCGACAACAATTTGTTGCTCAAGGCGCCGTGGATACAGCACGTGCCAATGCGCAGGCCGCCCAAGCCTCTGCGCGGTCTGCACAGGCCTCTCTAAGTTACGACAATATTCGTTCGCCCATCACAGGCAGGGCCGGCATCATCAATGTGTTCCCGGGTGCACTGGTGCAGCCTGGCAACACAGTATCGACCACGACCACTGCGACCACCACCACCACCCAAGGTGCGATGGTCACCATCACGCAGCTAGATCCTATGAATGTCCAGTTCACAGTGCCTGAAAGCGCGTTGCCTGCTTTGTTTGCGGCGCAGCAAGCGGGTCAAACACCCTCCATCAATTTTCAAATGGGCGATGGCAAAAAGCGTGAAGGTAAGGTGTATGTGATCGACAACCAAGTCGATCAAGCCATTGGAGCTGTGAAGGTCAAGGCCGTTGTGGATAACGCAGATCACGCCTTGATTCCTGGGCAATTCGTTCGCTTGCAAGTGCAAGCGGGTATGTTCAAAGATGTGCTTGTTGTGCCATCGCAAGCCGTGGTGACCAACGCCCGTGGCGATCAAGTGTTTTTGGTAGATGCCGAGAACACGGTGAGTATGAAGCCCATCAAAGTTCAAACCCAAAGCCAAGGTTTTGCAGTTATTACAGGTATCAATGCTGGCGATAAAGTTGTGGTTGAAGGTAAACAAAACTTGCGTCCCAACGGGAAAGTGAAAGAGGCGTCTGTCAAGGGGGATGCCAAGCCTGAAGCCAAGCCAGAAAACAAAGCTGAAGCACAAAAATGACGATTTCGGAACTCTGTATTCGTCGTCCTGTGATGACGATTCTCCTGTCCATGGCGACAGTGGTGGCCGGTGTCATTGCGTACACCAAAATTCCTGTCGCGGCCCTGCCTAGCTTCAATAGTCCTGTCATTCAGGTGTCGGCGACTTTGTCGGGCGCAAGTCCAGAAAATATGGCGGCCTCAGTGGCATTGCCCTTGGAAAAAGAGTTTTCCACGATCGACGGTATCACCGTCATCAGCTCGACCAACTTTTTGAGCACCACCAGCATCACGTTGGAGTTCAACAACGACCGCGACATTGACAAAGCAGCGGTTGACGTTCAAGCTGCACTGTTGCGTGCCCAACGCCGCTTGCCGATCGAGATGACCACACCGCCTTCTTACCGCAAGGTCAATCCTGCGGATGCGCCTGTGTTGTTCATGACGCTGACGTCACCTGCAATGGATTTGTTTGAAGTCAGCGACTATGCCGAGAATTTGATTTCACCAAACTTGTCCACCATCGACGGAGTAGCGCAGGTCTTGGTCTACGGTCAAAAACGCTACGCCGTGCGTGTTCGAGCCAACCCAGCCAAGTTGGCTTTGAACAACTTGACGATGGACGATGTGGCCCAAGCTGTGAACAAAGCAAACTCTAATGCGCCTGTGGGTGTGTTGGATGGACCTCGCCAAGCACTGACAATTTATGCGAATCCGCAGCTGGTTCGCGCCCGCGAGTTTGCTAATTTGCTGATTGCGCAGCGCAACGGCTCTCCTATTCGATTGTCTGATGTGGCGGTGGTGAGTGAGAGTTATGAGCAAGTCAAAACCAGCGGCTCGTTCATGGGTGAACGCGCAGTCATAATTGCTGTCTTGCGTCAGCCCAGTGCCAACACGGTCAAGGTCGTAGATGGGATCAAACGCATGATTCCGCAGTTCGAGAAGCAAATGCCTGCATCTATGCAGATCAATTTGCTCAACGACCGTTCTGTGTCGATTCGAGAGTCTATTCACGATGTGAATTACACCTTGGCCCTGACCATTGCTTTGGTGGTGTTGGTGATTTTCTTGTTCTTAAAGCACGCGGCTGCCACCATCATTCCAGCGCTGAGCTTGCCTGTGTCTTTGGTCGGCGCATTCTTTTTGATGTATTGGCTGGGCTTCAGCTTGGACAACGTGTCTCTACTCGGCATCACGCTCGCTGTGGGCTTGGTGGTGGATGACTCCATTGTGGTGCTGGAAAATATTGTGCGCTATGTGGAAGAAGGCATGCATCCACTCAAAGCTGCTTTGAAAGGTAGCAAGGAAGTCGGCTTCACCATTATTTCGATATCGATATCTCTGGTGGCTGTCTTTATTCCGATCTTCTTCATGCCTGGACCCATTGGCTTGCTGTTTCGCGAGTTTGCTGTGGTGGTCTCTCTCTCTATCTTGGTTTCTGCGATTGTGTCGCTGACCTTGGTACCTATGTTGTGCAGCCGCTTTTTGCCTAAGCACGGCGAAGAGCCTAAGGACTACTGGATTACCGTCAAGTTCGATCAGCTTTTTCATGCCGTGTTGCGCAAATATGAGTCCACCCTAGATTGGTGTTTGGCACATCAGCGCTCCGTCTTGGCTGTTGCAGTTGGTACTTTTGTGGTGACTATTGCCATGTACATTTGGGTACCCAAAGGTTTCTTCCCTGAGGAGGACTTGGGTCAAATTTTGCTAACCACAGAGGCGGCTGAAGACATCTCATTTGGTGCCATGTTGAAGTTGCAAGACCAAGCGGCGGAGATGGTGAAAAACGATCCCAATGTGTTGAGCATGGTGTCGTTTGTTGGTGGCGGTGGTAACAACGGCAACTTGCCCAATAACGGCCGTATGTTCTTAAACCTTAAGCCGAAGAGCGACCGTGCCCCCATGCAAAAAGTGCTGGAAGGTTTACGTGGCAAGTTTCGTACCTTGCCTGGCCTAAACGTGTACATGCGACCTATTCAGAACCTGCAGCTCGGCGGCAAGGTGAGTAAGAGCCGTTATCAGTTCATCTTGCAAAGTGTGGGATTTGATGGTGTCAACGAATGGTCAGAAAAGATGGTGCGTCAGATGCGTGCCGATCCAATCTTTCGTGATGTGACAACGGATTCTCAGCTCAAGGGTTTGAACGTTTTGGTCGATATTGACCGTGACAAGGCTGCCACTTCTGGTGTGACGATGGCCGATATTCGCACCGCGCTTTATTCGTCCTACGGTGAAAAGCAAATTGCCACTATTTACACACCCGTCAACACTTACCAAGTGATCTTGGAGTCGCTTGAGGAAAGTCGTCAATTTGAGGCGGGCTTGAACGACATTTATGTGCGCGGCCGTGCCACCGATCGTTTGGTCCCGCTCTCGAGCGTGGCGACCTTCAAGCGATTCATTGGCCCCACGGCGGTGAATCACCAAGGTCAAATTCCAGCAGTCACCATTTCGTTTAACTTGGCGCCCGATGTGCCTTTGGGCGATGCGACTTCTAAGATTGACCAGTTCACCAAAGACATCGAGTTGCCTGCCACCATCATCACAAGTTATGGCGGCGATGCGGCAGTGTTCCAAAGCGGACAGTCTGGTCAGATTATTTTGCTAATCAGCGCCATCTTTGTTATTTACATCTTGCTGGGGGTTTTGTACGAGAGCTATATTCACCCCCTGACCATTTTAGCTGGCTTGCCATCTGCAGCGATTGGTGCGCTGTTGTTCCTGCGCTTGTTTGGCATGGAACTGACCATCATTGCCACCAT